>CANJKQ010000194.1 GCA_947474905.1 Pseudomonadota bacterium
CCCCGCCGGGACCAGGTTGAACACCCCGGGCAGCATCGCCGTCAGCCCGAAATAACGGAAGAAGTGAATGGGCAGCAGGGCCTTGAGATGCGCGTCGCGCCCCTGCGCCAGCAAGGACGGGCGCAACCCCCAATAGATCATCGCAAATGCCGCAAAACCAAAGCCATAGCCAACAAGGTGAAAATAGGACGATGGCGCCATCGATCATACCCCCAAGCGTTTGAGCCTCAGGGATGACGATAGGAGCATTGTATGAACCGGTTCAACGGGCCATGATTGGCACGAATTGAACCGGAATGACGAACAATGATCCAGCTTGCCGATGTGCGCGTGTTTCTCGAAGTCGCCGCTGGCGGCAGCTTCAGCGAGGCGGCGCGGCGGCTGAAAATGCCCAAATCATCGGTCACCCGCCAGATCGACCGATTGGAAGCAACGCTGGGTGGTCAATTGTTCCGCCGCACCACCCGCGCCATGGCATTGACGGCGGAGGGCCGCGATTTCCTGCCACATGCGCGCCGCCTGTTCGACAATGGCATGGAAGCCCAGCACCTCCTCAAATCAAATGCGGCAAGGGCAAGTGGCCTGCTCACCATTTCGGCAACGGCACCCTTTGCCCGACGATTCCTGGTTCCCCATCTGCCCGAATTCCAGGCGCGCCACCCGCACGTCCAGATTGCCCTGTGGCTGACCCCGGGCCGGGTGGAGGTAGGATCAGGCCCGGGCGAGGTCGATATCGCCATTCGTCTGCGCTCGTCAGCAGGTCCGGATCTTGCCACGCGCAAACTTGGCGAGATCGATTTCTGGGTGGTCGCTGCGCCACAATATCTCGCGATGCGAGGCGCGCCGATCGCCCCCACCGACCTTGGCGGGCATGCGATGATCGAGCTTGGCCCGCCCAACAAAGCGCATCAGATCGAGTTGCGCCGCGGGCGCGAGATTGTGCCCGTCCGCTACCAGCCGCATCTTCAGATCGACGACCCCGACGCGGTCGTGGTCGCGGCAGAGGCAGGGGCGGGCATTGCCGTCGTGCCCAGTTTCATCGCCGCACCGGCTATCGCCCGGGCCAGCCTGACCCGCGTGCTGCCCGACTGGGCGCCTGCACCGATACCGATCAATCTCCTCTATCGCATCGACACGACCCCGCCGATCCGCGTCCGCGCCTATGCCGACTATCTCGTCGAAACGATCGGTCACGACCAACCCTGGGCCGCTGGGCGGCGGCGGGGCTGCGTGAAGGCACCTTGCTGCCAAGGCATCTGACCAACGAGTCATCGTATGGCGCGATCGAGGACTATCTGGCGGGACGGCTGATCGCGCCGTTCTGTCAACGCCTCACGGCGTAACCGCAATCACGTTATCGTCCGAATTGCGGTCGACATATTTGTTGTACGGGTCGATCCCGGCATAGGCGGGTTTGCGCTTGGTGACGATGCGGATGGTCTGTACCCCGGAGACGACCGGCCGACGTTCCAGCAGCACGACGTCCTTCGCCGCAAACGCACCGAATTCGGGCTTTTGCTCGAACAGCCCGATATCGATCTGGTCAGACAGCTTCGCCGCCGTCTCCTTGCCCGTGCCGCTCGCATAATATTTGGCGGCATCGACGGTGAGTGTCGTCTCATACTCGCCGCCCGGCAGCGCCCGGACCGTCGCCGTCTTGGCCTTCAGGTCGTAAATGGTGATGCGATCAAACAAGTCCATGATCAGCTGGCGTTCCTGATCATTGCGGGCAAGGCCCAGAAAGCCGTTCACCAGATCGAGCGAGCGCGGATAGGGCTGGCTTTTGAAGCGATAGCGGGCGAGCAGATCGCGCAGCATCGCATTCACCCGGTCCTCGCCCAGCCGATCCTGCAACAGGTACATGACGAGCGAGCCCTTGCGGTAGTGGATATACCCCTGGTCCTCGACCCGATCGAGCGGCAGCTCCTCGATCCGTTCCGCCCCCCGCGAGCGCAGATAATTATCGAGTTCATATTTGAGGAAACGGCGGATCTTATCCTCGCCATACAGGTGCTTCATCACCATCAGCGCGGAATATTGCGCCATCGTCTCAACCAGAACGGTGCCGCCCTGCATGTCCGCACTGATGATCTGGTGCGCCCAATATTGGTGCCCCAACTCGTGCGCGGTGACATAGGTCACATAGTCGATCTTATCGGGCGCATTTGCATCGGCGAGAAAACCGATCCGCTCCGAATAGGGGATCGTCCCGGCAAAGGCCTGGGCAAATGTCGCATAGCCCGGAAATTCGATGATCCGCGCATAGTCGAACTGATAGGGCCCGAAATTCTTGCGGTAATAGCCAAGCGACGTCTTCATCGCGGCCAGCATCCGGTCGACGTTGAAGCTGTGCTTGCCGTCATAGAAAACGGTGAGCTTCACGCCGTCGGCGTCGATCGATCGTTCGGCATAATGCGCCGATTGCACCGAGAAAAAGGCGAGTATCGGGGCGGGCGACACAAAATGGGCCGTGCGACGTCCGCCCGACACGGTATCCGACAATTTGCGTCCCGGGGCGATCGGCGTCTGGTCCGCGTCGGTCGATACGGTAATGTCCGACCAGACCCAATCGGCATCGCCGATATAGTTGCGCCGCTGTGCCGACACATCCTCGAGCTTGGCTTTGCGCAGCTCAGGCGGCAGGCCATATTTGCGGCGTTTGGTGCGATCGCTGAGCAAGCCGTCACGGTTCATGCCGATCTGTGGCGCGAACTCGGCATTGTTGAGGAACGTGCCATTGCCAACCAATTGCGTGTCGTCGCCATTCGCCCGCAGCGCGACCGTTTGACGATGCGTGCGAAACGCCAGCGAGCCTGCCGCCCCCGGCGCCAGCGGCGTGGCGAACCGATAGATGCGATACTGCGCGTCGGCATCGTTCATCGCCAGCGTGGCGCCCGGCACATCGATGCTCACGATGCGCGTCTGCTCGTCGGGCAGCCGGACATGAAGCTCGCGCAGCGGCGCGCCGGTATCGTTGACGAAGCGGTAATTGCCCTGCGCCTCCATCCGCCGCTCCGACGGGTAGAGCGCGACATTCATCGTGATGTTGGTGGTCGAGGGCTGAAGGACCTTTTCGTATTTCAGATATTTCTTTTCATATTGGGCGAGCCGTGCTTCGCGGTCGTCGCGCGTGCGATAGACGTTGAGGACGTCCATCTGCCGGTACAGCCACACACCGGTAACCGCGGAAACCAGCAACCCCGCAACCAGCACCCCGCCAATCGGGCCCTTCAGCCGCGGCGGCAACTGGCGCAGGCGGGGCAGCAATCGAGTCTCGGTCCCGCGTCGCCACAAGAGGTGCGCCATTGTCGCCAGCGCAAGCGCGATGCCGCCCCAATATAGCCGCAACCACCAGCCGAGCGGGCCGCCAATCTGATCTCCATTCATGTCCGAGAGGCGGAGATTGCCGGTGCTGCCGTAATTATAAAGCGGGTGCTCAAAACCCAGATTCACCAGCGTAATGGTGCTGACCAGATAGACCAGCATGATGCCCCAGCCGATAAACTTATTGGGGCTGAGCGCCTGCACGAAGACCGACAGGATCGCGAGGAGGATCATGTCCACGGTCAGCGGCAGCAGATACCAGTAGAAATATTGCAGCGGTTCGATGGCGTGAACGCCGCGCCCCAGCTGAACCAAGATGGCCCCGATCGCGGAAATAAGCAGCGTTGCAAAGAGCACGCCCGACACCGCCAGCGCCTTGGGCACGATATAGGCCCAGTTGGGCAGCGCCGTTGCGTCGATGATCTCGTGCATGCGGCGCTCGCGATCACGCCACACGACTTCGCCGCCATAATAGATTGCGATGATCAGCGGGATGATACCGAACGCGCCATAGAGCGTACCGATGACCGCAAAGGTCAACGGGCGAGCGGGCGTGCCATAGATGTCGCCTGCAAACAGCAGCCCGGCAAGCGCGTTGAACAGCCCGATCAACAGCAGCACGAAAAAAGCGGGACTGCGGAACACCAGCGCCATTTCAAAGCGACTGCGCCGCCATAATTGCGCGAGGCGCGCGTCCGCCGGGCGCACCGTCGGCAGCCGGTCGGTCTGCAGGGGCGCCGCCGCCGCGAGCTTGGCCTCCCGCCGCA
>CANJKQ010000195.1 GCA_947474905.1 Pseudomonadota bacterium
AGGCGGTCAATGAAACGATCGGGCATGATGGCGGCGATGAGGTGTTGCGGCTGGTTGCCCGCACCTTGCGCGGCGCCGCACCCGCCAATGCGCTGGTCGCCCGCATCGGCGGCGAGGAATTCGCGGTCGTCGCCCCGCCCGAAAGCGGCATTGACGGCGAAAAGCTGCTGACCCGGCTGCGGGCGCAGCGCATGCCCTATGATCTGGGCGTCACCGCGAGCATCGGCGGATGCACCGGCGCGCTGTCGAGCGAGGTTGAGTGGAAGCGGCTTTACCACCAGGCCGACCTCGCGCTGTACCAGGCGAAGGCGGAGGGGCGCGATCGCGCGCGCTATGCCCGTACGGCGCTTGCTGCCTGAACGGAATTAAGGTAAATGGCGGGGCCTTGGGAGAAGGGCTTGCCCCGATGCGGAACCGCCGTATTGCTCTATTGCTGGTCGCGCTGGCGCTGGTCGCATCGGCGTTTCGTCACCCAAGCGCGACGATTACCGTCGCCACGCAGGATGTCGGCGATCCCGCGCCGCATCGTTTCCAGGCGGCGGTTGATGTCGGGCTGATGGCGGTGTCGGTCATCATCACCTGGACGAGCAAGCACCTGAGCGACGCGCGCTGACGCCATAATCGCGCCGCTGGCATTGCGCGGCGTTGCGCGACTGCTAGTCTTGGCGGATGAGCGACCCCGAAAGCGTCTGGCGCAGCCATTATCGCCATCCCGGCCAATGGGATCGCCCATTTCCACCGCTCGCCATGGACATATTGTTCGATCAGGCGGCAGCACGCCATGGCCACGCCCCGTTGATCGATTTTCTCGGCCGCCATTACAGCTATGCCGAAACGGCGGACGGCGCCAATCGCGTCGCGGCGGGGCTGCACCGGCTGGGCTATGGCGCGGGCGACCGCATCGGGCTGTTCCTGCCCAATGTGCCGCATTATCTGGCGGCGTATTACGGCATCCTCAAACTGGGCGCGACGGCGGTAAACTTTTCGCCGCTCTACACGGTTGAGGAGCTGGCGCATCAGGTCGGCGATTCGGGCACGCGCCTGTTGTTCACGCTCTCGGCCACCGCCTTGCTGCCCACCGCGATCAAAGTCCTGGAGCAAAGCGCGCTGGAGCGGCTGGTGGTGGGGTCGGTGGCGGGGGCATTGCCGGCGGGCAAATCAATCTTCTATCGCCTGTTCAGCCGTCGCGACGTCGCGCCGCGCCCCGACGACCCGCGCATCACCGCTTTTTCCGCGCTGATCGCCAATGACGGCCGCTTTCCTGCCCCTGCCATCGATCCAGAACGTGATGTCGCGCTGATCCAATATACCGGCGGCACCACCGGCACGCCCAAGGGCGCAATGCTGACTCACCAGAACCTCTCCGCCAATGCGCGGCAGGTCGCGGCGCTCGATCCGATGCCCGACGCGCCGGACCGCATCCTGGGCGTGCTGCCGCTGTTCCATGTCTTCGCCAATACCTGTGTGCTCAACCGCACGGTGGTGACGGGCGGCTGCATCGTCATGCTGCCCCGGTTCAGCGCGGCGCAGGCATTGGGCACGATCACCCGGGCCAAGGCGACCTCGATTCCCGGCGTGCCGACCATGTATCAGGCGCTGCTCGACAATCCCGCGCTCGCCAAAACCGATTTTTCGGGCTTGCGCGTGTGTATTTCGGGCGGCGCGCCGCTGTCTGCCGAACTCAAAGCCCGGTTTGAAGGCAAGACCCATGCGACGCTGGTTGAAGGCTATGGCCTATCGGAAAGCGCCGGTGTCGTCGCCGCCAATCCCTTTGATGGCAGTGGCAAGCCCGGCACCATCGGCCAGCCCATCCCCGGCACGCGCGTCCGCCTGGTCGACAAGGAAGACCCCAGCCGCCTGGCCCCCGACGGCGAGCCCGGCGAAATCACCATCGCCGGACCCCAGGTCATGGCCGGCTATTGGCAGCGGCCCGATGCCGATGCCGATGTTTTCCTGATCGATGGCGATGGCACACGCTGGCTGCGCACCGGCGATGTCGGCCAGATCGATGACCAGGGGTACATCCGCATTGTCGATCGGCTGAAAGACATGATTGCGGTGGGCGGCTTCAAGGTCTTCCCCAGCCAGATCGAGGCGGTGCTATACAAGCATCCCGCCATCAAGGAGGCGCTCGTCATCGGCATTGCCGACGCCTATCGCGGCGAACACCCCCGAGCCTATGTGACGCTGAATGACGGCGCGGCGATCGATGGCGATACGCTCAAGGCCTGGCTCAACCCGCAGCTTGGCAAGCATGAGCAAGTCGACGCGGTGGTGGTGCGCGCGTCGCTGCCCAAGACGATGATCGGCAAGCTGAGCCGCAAGGGCTTGATCGCGCAAGTTGCTGCCGAAACGCCGCCTGCAACATCCACCGCTTGACCCCTCTCCCCCGGCTGCCCCATAGCGTCGCCATGGAAGCGGGACGGCCTGTCGATCAAATGAGCTTTGAAGAAGCGTTGCGGGAACTGGAGTCAATCGTCGGCCATCTCGAACGCGGCGATGCGCCGCTCGATGAGTCGATCCGCCTTTATGAACGCGGCAGCCAGCTGCGCCAGCGCTGTGCCGATCGGCTCGACGCCGCACAGGCGCGGATCGAGGCAATCAAGCTTGACGGAGACGGCCGCCCCGTCGCTACCACTCCCTTCGCGGCAGGTTGATGGCGCTGATGATCGACACGATGACTTCGCTGCGCGACGCGCTCACTGAGGTGTCGGCCGAAATGGACCGGCGCTTTGACACGCTGCTGACGGTGCCGGAGGATCCGCGCGCCGACCTTTACGCCGCGATGCGCCATGCCGCGATTGGCGGTGGCAAGCGCCTGCGACCGTTACTGGTGTTCGCGACCGCGCGGCTGTTTGGCGTGGCGCGCGACGCAGCGGCGCGCGCTGGCCTCGCGATCGAATGCATCCATGTCTATTCGCTGATCCATGACGATCTGCCGGCGATGGACGATGACGATCTGCGCCGGGGCAAACCCACGGTTCACAAGGCGTATAACGAAGCAACCGCCATCCTGGCGGGCGATTGCCTGCATGCGCTGGCGTTTGAAGTGCTTGCCGATCCCGCGACGCACCCCGATCCCTTTGTCCGCGCCGAGCTGGTGCTCGATCTCGCCCGCGCCGCTGGCCCTGCCGGCATGGCGGGCGGCCAGATGATGGATATCGAGGCCGAGAAAGCGAGCTTCGACCTTGCCACCATCACCCGCCTGCAAGCGCTCAAGACCGGCGCGCTGATCGCGAGCGCGGTCGAGGCGGGCGCGATCCTGGGCAAGGTGCCGCCCGAGGGCCGCATGGGCCTGCGCGGCTATGCCCGTGATGTCGGCCTTGCGTTCCAGATTGCCGATGACCTCCTCGATTATGAAGGCGATGAGGAGAAGATGGGCAAGCGCGTCGGCAAAGACCAGAGCGCGGGCAAGGAAACCTTCCTCAGCCTGCTCGGCGTCGACCGCGCGCGCGCGCAGGCGCGGATGCTGGTCGACCAGGCGATCGAGCATCTCCACGCTTATGGCGCCGAAGCTGATCTGCTGCGCGAAATTGCCCGCTACACGCTGGAACGCGATCGGTGAGCACGAGCCTGCGGATCGGCGTCTATCCGGGGACGTTCGATCCCGTCACGCTCGGTCACATGGACATCATCCGCCGCGGCGCGAAGCTGGTCGATCGGCTTGTCATCGGCGTCACCACCAATCCCAGCAAATCGCCGATGTTCAGCCTCGACGAGCGCATGGCGATGGTGCAGCGCGAAGTCGCCGATGTGGCGGGCGAAGTCCATGTCGTCAGCTTCAATTCGCTGCTGATGGACTTTGCGGAGCGCGAAGGCGCAAGCGTCATCGTGCGCGGGCTGCGCGCCGTCGCCGATTTCGAATATGAATTCCAGATGGCGGGGATGAACCAGCAACTCAATAACCGCATCGAAACCGTGTTCCTGATGGCCGACGTGGCGCTGCAGCCGATTGCGAGCCGCCTCGTTAAGGAAATCGCGCTGTTCGGCGGCGATATCCGCAAATTCGTTTCGCCCGCCGTCGATGCCGAAGTGCGCGCGCGGGTGGCAACGCTTGGGCGCAAGGGAGAATAGTGCCTGAGGTTG
>CANJKQ010000196.1 GCA_947474905.1 Pseudomonadota bacterium
CAACATGACGAAGGATTGACGCTATGAACCCGAAGACCACACTGACCACGATACTGGCGCTGACGCTTGCCGTTCCCGCGCTCGCGCACACACACAAACCGACGAAGCCTGGCATGGATCACGGCATGATGATGAACGATCCGTCGAACCCCTATGCCAAGTTCGAAATGGACATGCACATGAAAATGATGGCCGCCAAGGCGGGCGACGCTTCGGAGAAATGGACGCGCAAGATGATCGAGCATCATCGCGGCGCCATCGCCATGTCGCGCGTTGCGCTGACGCAGGCGCAAGACGCCGACACGAAGCGCATGGCGCAGATGACGATCGATATGCAGGAGAAGGATATCGCCGAGCTTCAGGGCTGGCTGCGCAGCCACGGCAAGCCCGCGCAATAGTCGGAAATGCGTGAATGCCCGTCGTGCCGATGCGCGACGGGCCACAACCTTGGGAAATCGGCCATGAACATGAACACATCCTACCGTAGTCTCGCGCTCCAGACCGTCATCGGCGGCATCATCATGTATCTGGTGATGTTCGTGATGATCGACCGCCTATCGAGCTTCTACAACAATCTGAACATGGTCTACATGACGCTGATGATGGTTGCGCCGATGGTCGTGCTGATGATCGTGTTCATGCCCGGCATGTTCAAATCGAAGGCCGTCAACGCCGCTCTGCTGATCGGGTCGGTCGTAATCTTCTTCGGGAGCTTCGCGCTCATCCGCACGCAGACGACGATCGGGGATAGCGCGTTCTTGCGCTCAATGATCCCACATCATTCGGGAGCGATCCTGATGTGCGAACAGGCGAAACTGCGCGACCCCCAAGTAGCGGCGCTATGCACCAACATCATCAAATCGCAGCGCGACGAAATCGCCCAGATGAAAGCAATGCTCGACCGGCGATAGAGGCGGACAGAAAAGATTTGTAATGAGAGTTGTCCGTATTAGCTTCTGAACGGGGGAGACAGAACATGCGGATATCCACCCTGACATTGCGCCGCTGGCATCGGCGGTTCGCGCTGACGCTCGGCATCTTCTTCATCATCCAGGGACTGACGGGCGCGATCGCGCAGCAGCGGTTCTGGTTAATGCAGGCAAGCGACCCTAGCGGCTACCGGGTCAATGCCCGCGGCGAGCCGATGGCACCGGGTTCGGTCGTCGCGCTGATCCGCCGCAACAAACCCGACTTCCAGATTGCGCACATGATGTATCCTGCGGCGGTGTCGCCGAACACGGCGGTCGTCGTCATGGGCGGACGCGATACCACGAAGCACGATATGTCGCGCATGATGATGATCGATCAGTTCGACGGGCGAATCATCCGTGAACAATCCTCGATGTCGGGCTGGGTGGGGACGGCGGACGCGCTGCACAAATGGCTAATTTTCGGCACGGCGGGCAAAATCATTCTGACGATCCTCGGCCTCGGCGTGATGATTTTCAGTGGTCTTGGCCTCGTGATATGGTGGCGCACCCGAGCGACGAGCAAAAACGCGAAAGGGGTAGTCCGCATCCACCGAACGGCGGGACTTGCAGCGAGCCTCTTCATCATTTCGGTTTCGGCGACCGGCACATGGCTCAACCTGACGACGTGGGCGGAGAAGGTGTCGGGCCGCTCGGTGTTCACGAGCAACATGAGGATAGCCGATCATGCCGACATGACGACCGCGGCCCCTGCGATCAGCGGCGACACGGCCTATGAGATTGCCCGCAAGCGGGTTGGTGACGAGCATCTTGCGGCCTTCGGCCCGCCGGGACCACACGCGAAAAATTACTGGTTCGCGTTCATGGACGATCGGTTGAAGCGCACCGACGTGCTCGTCAATCCGGCGAACGGCAGGGTGATCGGCGTCTATCCGACCGGGCTGACCAGCGGCGGCGGTGGCGTGCGCGCGTGGCTGTTCCCCGTTCACAGCGGTTATATCATCGGCCCCATCGGGGGATTGATCTATTCGCTGATCGGCGTGTCGGTCAGCCTGTGGGTGCTGACAGGGTTCATCATGTGGCGGCAGCAGCGGCGACCACGGCGTGCTCGTGGAACTGCCGCTGCCCTTACGGAGGTTCGCTCGTGACGTTTCGTTGATCGGCGCCCGCAGTGTTGTTGCCCATTTCGACCGCAGCGTCGGCGGCGACGTCGATCCTCATGCGCTGCGACCCGAGGATGCAATTTGGGGCATAGCGTCCGTCGGGCGTGCGCGGTTTGGCGGTGGCCGTGATGCCGATGGGGTGTCTGAGCAATGATGATGGCGTGTTCAGAAAACGACCGTGTCGTGACGGCGTGACGTTGCGGCAGCGGCGAAATGAGGACAGCGGCGAAATTTGGTAACGTAGGCAGGGATCAGGCCGAGGCGCGATGCTCCTCCCGCGCGGCCTCCCAGATTTCGCGCGCGGCATCGGCGTTCATCAGCGCGATGGCGAGGCCGACGATGAGGTCGGGCCACGCGGAATGCCAGAGCACAGCCGTGACAAGTCCGGTTGCGATGATGGCGACATTGGCGAATGCATCATTGCGCGCTGACAGGAACGCTGCCCGGGTAAGACTGCCGCTATGGTGGCGGTGGCGGGCGAGCATAAAGGCGCAAGTCAGATTGACCGCAAGCGCACCGAGGCCCGCTAGGGTGAGCGGCACTGGGTCGGGGGCGACCGGCACGTTGAACTTCGTCCAAGCCGTCCATAATGTCGCGAGTCCCGGCACAAGCAGGATGAGGGCCAATCCCATGCCCACGCGCGCGCGGCTCCGCACGGACCAGCCCAAGGCGAGAAGGATAAGCAGGTTGACCGAGGCATCTTCGAGAAAATCGACAGAATCGGCAAACAGCGACACAGAGCCGATCGCCTTGGCGACCGCGAATTCGAAACCGAAATACGCGAGATTCAGGAGCGCCACGAGGCGAACCGCCCGGCGCAGGCCGAGATTCGCGAATTTATCGAACCCTTCTTCGGTCATGCGCTCCCCTTACGTGCATATTCGTAGTGGAGACAGGCTGTTCAACCTAAAGCCAGGCCGACACGAGCAAGGCAGGGTTATTAGCGACCGCAGCCTTGGCCTAGCGCAATGGCCGACAGATCGGCGGCAGGATCGACAGTCCGATTCGCTTCCTTCCTTTCGGAATAGCGATCGACGAGCTGGGCCGCATGAGGGCGCAATAGTACCGTGAACCGGACCAGCTCCTCCATCACGTCCACGATCCGGTCGTAATAGGCGGAGGGTCTCATGCGCCCGGCTTCATCGAACTCCTGAAAAGCCTTGGCGACACTCGACTGGTTCGGGATCGTGACCATCCGCATCCAGCGACCGAGCAGGCGCAGCGTATTGACGCTATTAAACGATTGCGATCCGGCCGACACCTGCATCACCGCGAGCGTGCGGCCTTGGGTCGGGCGCATCCCGCCCATCGAGAGCGGCAGATGGTCGATTTGCAGCTTCATGATGCCGGTAATTTGCCCGTGGCGTTCTGGCGAGCACCACACATGGCCTTCCGACCACATCGACAGCGCGCGCAGCTCATGGACGGCGGGATGATCGTCGCCAGCGACCTGATCGGGCAGTGGCAGCGTCGAAGGGTCGAAGATGCGTGTCTCGCACCCGAAGAATTGCAGCAAACGCGCAGCTTCCTCGACACATAGGCGCGAGTAGGCGCGCTCGCGCAAGCTACCGTAGAGCAGCAGGATACGGGGCGGCGGATCACCCGCGCCTAGGCCGAGGCCGGGCCGCTCGATCGCATAGCGCCGATCGAGCGCGGGCAGATGGCCAGGGTCCGTGAGATGGCGCAGCGGCATCAGCCTAGGCTGATCCGCAAAGCCAGCGCGGCAAGCGTCACCAGCAGAATCGGGATCGTCAGCGTCATGCCGACCCGGAAATAATAGCCCAAGCCGATCTTCACATCCTTCTGCCCGAGCACGTGCAGCCAAAGTAGTGTCGCAAGCGATCCGATCGGCGTGATTTTCGGCCCCAGATCGCAACCGATGACATTGGCGTAGATCATCGCTTCCTGGGCTGCGCCCGTTGCGTGCGTCGCGTCGATCGACAGCGCGCCGACCAGCACGGTCGGCATATTGTTCATGATCGACGACA
>CANJKQ010000197.1 GCA_947474905.1 Pseudomonadota bacterium
AGCGGCGCGGCATTGGCGGGGGGCAGGGGTTCGATCAACTCGCTGATCCGCTCCAGCCGGGGGCAATCCGCGGGATTGAGATTGCGCGTGATCACCGGCGCCAGGATGGTGCCGGTGAGCGGGCGCCCAAAGGACGATCCGAACAATAGGCCCGCACCCGGCGTGTCGCCCAGCACGCGGCGCAGGCTCGCTTCGGCGCGCGGCCAGGCCAGATCCGCCTCGGCCCGGTATTTCGCGATGAAGCTGCCATCCGTCTGACGCAGCAAGGCGCGGGGCGGCAATTGCGGGGCGCAGAGATGGCCGACATTTTCAATCACATCGGGCAGCACCGACGTCACAATCGCCTCGGCATCGCCCTGGCTGACACAGGGCAGCTCGATCGCCAGCGTGACCTGCTGGGCACTGGCCGATGAGGCGGCGAACAGCATCGTCAGCGCGGCAAAGGAGGTAAGGCGGCTCATGCCGGCACCCGCACGGTCGCGATAGCCTGGGCAGCAATGCCTTCGCCGCGCCCGGTAAAGCCCAGTTTCTCGGTCGTCGTCGCCTTGACGCTCACCTGGCGCGGGGTCAGCGCCAGAATCTCGGCAATGCGGGCGCGCATTGCCTCGCGGTGCGGGCCAATCTTGGGGGCCTCACAAATGATGGTTAGGTCGACAAAGTCGATGACACCGCCCTCTGCTTTGACCAGCGACGCGGCATGGGCAAGGAATTGGTCGGACCGCGCACCACGCCATTGCGGATCGCTGGGTGGAAAATGCTGGCCGATATCACCCGCCCCGATTGCCCCCAGCACGGCGTCGGTGATGGCATGGAGCGCGACATCGGCATCGCTGTGGCCCGACAAGCCCTTGTCGTGCGGGATCAGCAGTCCTGCCAGCCAAAGCTCCTCGCCCTCGGCCAGGCGATGGACGTCATAGCCGGCGGCCGACCGGCTGATCATCTGCGCGCCATATCGCGCTTCTGCAGCCGCGAAATCAGCGGGATAGGTCACTTTTTCAAGCATTGCATCGCCTTCCACCAGTGCCACCTCCTGCCCCGCGCGGCGCAGCATCTGCGCATCGTCGGTGGCGTCCTCGCCCTCCGGCCAATCGCGATGCGCCGCGACGATGTCGGCGAAGCGAAAGGCTTGCGGCGTCTGCACGCGCATCATCTGGTCACGCGGGACGATATCGCCCAGAACATCGCTTCCGCGCGCCAGCGTATCGGCCACCGGCAAAGCGGGGATCGCGCCCGGCCTCTGGTCGAGCGCTCCGATCAGCCGGTCGATGACCGCCCCGTTCAAAAACGGCCGGGCCGCATCATGGATCAGCACGCGCGCCGCGCCGCCCGCCGCCGCAAGCGCCTCAAGGCCGTTCCTCACCGACTCCCGCCGCGACGCGCCGCCGATCACATCAGGCACGTCGCCCAGCGCCGCGGCGAGCATCGCCTGTTGTCCCTCACCGATGACCACCATGACCGCCTCTATTGCGGCATGCGCGCTGAACGCGGCATGACTGTGCGCGATCATCGGCTTGCCGGCGAGCGGCATGAATTGTTTGGGCAAATCGGTGCCGGCGCGGGTGCCACCACCCGCAGCGACGATCAGCGCGACAGTTTTTGTCGTTTCATCCATCGCCGCCGCCCCTAGCCCAAGCGCCGACGCCTCGCCAGTCTTGCCAGCCATGCCCCGCTCGCTTATGTGCTGCCCACTTTTTAGGCAGGTTGATGAGCAAGCTTACCCCTATCCAGGTTGGTCCGGTGCGGATCGAGCAGCCGGTGCTGCTCGCGCCGATGACGGGCGTGACCGACATGCCGTTCCGGCGGATCGTGCGGCGCTATGGATCGGGCCTTAATGTGAGCGAGATGATCGCCAGCCAGGCGATGATCCGCGAAACCCGCCAGTCGATCCAGAAGGCGACGTGGGATCCGGTCGAGGAGCCCATTTCGATGCAGCTTGCCGGCTGTAGCCCCCGCGACATGGGGGAGGCGGCCAGGCTCAACCAGGATCGCGGTGCCGCGATCATCGACATCAACATGGGCTGCCCGGTCAAAAAGGTCGTCAATGGCGATGCCGGATCGGCCTTGATGCGCGATTTGCCGCTCGCCGCCCGTCTGATCGAGGCGACGGTCAAGGCCGTCAGCGTGCCCGTCACGCTCAAGATGCGGATGGGCTGGGACCATTCGAGCCTGAACGCCCCCGAGCTTGCCCGCATCGCCGAAGACCTTGGCATCAAGATGATCACCGTCCACGGCCGCACCCGCTGCCAGATGTACAAGGGCTCGGCCGACTGGGCCTTTGTGCGCCGGGTGAAGGAAGCGGTGTCGCTCCCGGTCATCGTCAATGGCGACATCTGCTCGATCGAGGATGCCGAGACGGCGCTGGCGCAATCGGGCGCCGATGGCGTGATGATCGGGCGCGGCGCCTATGGCAAGCCGTGGCTGCTGGGCCAGGTGATGGAATGGTTCGCCAGCGGACGCCGCCTCGCCGACCCCAGCCTGGATGAGCAATATCACCTGATTACCGAGCATTATGACGCCATGCTGTCGCTTTACGGCGTGCAAACCGGCGTCAACCTCGCACGCAAGCATATCGGCTGGTACACGCGCGGCCTGCATGGCTCGGCGGAATTCCGCAATCGGGTGAACCAGGAAGCCGATCCCAAAATCGTGCTGGCGATGCTTGCCGATTTTTATGCGCCCTGGCGTGTCCGCGCCGCCGCCTGAGCCACGGCTCGATCGACCGCCCGCGCCCCGCTTTGCCGATGTGTTGGGGACGCTGCCGGTCGCGGTGCTGGTGATCGATCCGCAGGGGCGCATCGCTTATGCCAATTCGGCGGCCGAGGCGTTGATCAACCTGTCCGAACGGGCGATGCTGGGCAGCATGGCGACGAGTATCTTCGTGCCGCCGCTTGATCGCGCGGGCCGGAGCGAGGCGCGCGATGTCGCCGCGTTCGATACCGTTGTCCGGCTGGTACGCGGTGGCAGCGTCCGCGTCGATTATGCCGAAATGGTGATGGCGGATCACCCCGGTTGGCGGACCGTGACGCTACATGGCGCGGCGGCATCACGACGGGGCGTTGCGGGGGGCGATCGGGCGAGCGCGCGCGCGGCGATTGGCGCGGCGCAAATGCTGGCGCATGAAATAAAAAACCCGCTGTCGGGCATTCGCGGCGCGGCGCAGTTGATCGGCGATGGCGCGCCCGAGCAACGCGAGCTGACCGGTCTGATCACCAGCGAAGTCGATCGCATTGCCGCGCTGATCGACCGGATGCAGGATTTCACCGATACCCGGCCGTTAAGCCCGGTGGCGCAGAATATCTATCCGTTGCTCGACCATGCGATCGGCGTCGCGCGTGCCGGCTTTGCGCGGGGTATCGCGATCGAGGAGCGGTTTGATCCATCGCTGCCGCCGGTGCTGATCGATCGTGACGCGATGCTGCAGGTGCTGCTCAACCTTATCAAGAACGCGAGCGAAGCGGCGCGGCACCTGGCCGACCCGCGTCTCATCCTGACGACCGCCTATCGCCATGGCGTGTCGGTCGATGCCGGACCCGATCAGCCGAAACGGCCGCTGCCGATCGAGCTTTGCGTGGTCGACAATGGCCCGGGTGCGCCGGCCGATCTGGTTGACCATCTGTTCGATCCCTTTGTGACCACCAAGCCCGAAGGGCAGGGGCTGGGCCTGGCGCTGGCCGACAAGCTGGTCCGCGATATGGGCGGGTTCATCCAATATGAGCGCGATGGCGCGCGCGGGCTGACGATCCTGCGGCTGCGCCTGCCGCGTGGGCGGAGTTGAGGCGGTGGGGCATATTCTAGTCGTCGATGATGATACAGCGATCAGGACCGTCGTCGGCCAGGCCCTGCGGCGGGCGGGGCACCATGTTCGCAGCGTCGCCACGCTGGCGGAAATGCGCGCCGCAATCGACAGCGAGCTGCCCGACCTGCTGATATCCGACGTGGTGCTGCCCGATGGCAATGGCCTTGACGCGGCGGCGAGCGTGCTGGCCAGCCATCCGGGGCTGCCCGTCATCATCCTTTCAGCCCAAAACACGCTGACCACGGCGGTGCGCGCGACTGAGGTTGGCGCTTATGACTATCTCC
>CANJKQ010000198.1 GCA_947474905.1 Pseudomonadota bacterium
ATCGGCGGTGGTAAGGCGCACGGCGCCCGCGTCCGCGACTTCAACCCGTCGCTCAACAAGAAGGTGCGCGCGCTCGGCCTGAAGATGGCGCTGTCGGCCAAGGCGAAGGATGGCAAGCTCGTCGTCCTCGACACGCTGGTGGTCGACAATGGCAAGACCGCGGTGCTCGCCAAGAACTTCGCGTCGCTCGGCGCCAAGACCGCGCTCGTGATCGACGGAGACATGGTGGAGGCGAGCTTCGCGCTTGCCGCCGGCAACATCCGCGAGATCAACGTGCTCCCGGCCGCCGGCGCCAATGTCTACGACATTTTGAAGCATGACACGCTGGTGCTGAGCCGCGCCGCGGTCGAAAAGCTGGAGGCGCGGTTCCATGGCTAAGAAGCAAGCTGCCGCGGTGGATGTGCGTCATTACGACGTGATCCTGGCGCCGCACATCACGGAAAAGGCGACGTTGGTCAGCGACCAGAATGCGGTCGTATTCAAGGTCGCCAACCGCGCCACCAAGCCTGAAATCAAGGCGGCGGTGGAAGCGCTGTTCAACGTGACCGTGACGGGCGTCAACACCATCACGCAAAAGGGTAAAACCAAGCGCTGGAAGGGCGTTCCCTACCAGCGGTCTGACTTCAAGAAGGCGATCGTGACGCTCAAAGACGGGCAGTCGATCGACGTGACCGAAGGGGTGAGCACGTAATGGCACTCAAGCATTACAACCCGACCAGCCCGGCGCGACGTGGTCTTATCCTCGTCGACAAGTCGGGCCTGCACAAGGGCAAGCCCGTCAAGGCGCTGACCGAAGGCAAGCGCAAGAGCGGCGGTCGCAACAACAAAGGCCATGTCACGTCGCGCGGCATCGCCGGCGGCCACAAGCAGCGTTATCGCATCGTCGATTTCAAGCGCCGCAAATGGGACATGCCGGCCACCGTAGAGCGGCTGGAATATGACCCCAATCGCTCGGCGTTCATCGCGCTGGTCAAGTATGAAGACGGTGAGCTCGCCTATATCCTGGCGCCGCAGCGTCTGGCCGCGGGCGACAGCATCGTCGCTGGCAAGAAGACCGACGTGAAGCCAGGCAACGCGATGGAACTGGGCCAGATGCCGGTCGGCACGATCGCGCACAATGTCGAGATGAAGCCCGGCAAGGGCGGTCAGCTGGCGCGCGCGGCAGGCACTTATGTGCAGGTCGTCGGCCGCGACAAGGGCATGGTGATGATCCGCCTCAACTCGGGCGAGCAGCGCTATATCCGCAGCGATTGCATGGCGACGGTGGGCGCGGTGTCGAACCCCGACAACGCCAACCAGAACCTCGCCAAGGCCGGTCGCAACCGCTGGCTCGGCAAGCGCCCGCTGACGCGCGGCGTCGCCAAGAACCCGGTCGACCACCCGCATGGCGGCGGTGAAGGCCGCACCTCGGGCGGCCGTCACCCGGTCACCCCGTGGGGCAAGCCGACCAAGGGTGCGCGCACCCGCCATAACAAGGCGACCGACAAGTTCATCATCCGGTCGCGTCACGCGAAGAAGAAGGGCTGATAGATGGCTCGCTCCGTCTGGAAGGGTCCGTTCGTGGACCTGAATTTGCTGAAAAAGGCGCAGACCGCGCAGGAAGGTGGCGCGCGCGCGCCGATCAAGACCTGGTCGCGCCGCTCGACGATCCTGCCCGACTTTGTCGGCCTGACCTTCAATGTCTATAACGGCAAGAAGTTCGTGCCCGTCTCGGTCAGCGAGGAAATGGTCGGCATGAAGCTGGGTGAATTCGCGCCGACGCGCTTCTTCCCCGGCCACGCCGCTGACAAGAAGGGCAAGCGCTGATGGGCAAGCAGGCTGCACCGCGTCGCGTGGGCGACAAGGAAGCGCTGTCGGTCGGCACGCAGATCCGGGGTTCGGCGCAGAAGCTGAACCTGGTCGCGGGGCTGATCCGTGGCAAGAAGGCAGGCGATGCGATGAACATCCTTGCTTTCTCGAAGCGCGCCATGGCTGAGGATGCACGCAAGGTGCTCGCGTCCGCCATCGCTAACGCGGAGAACAACCACAATCTCGATGTCGACGCGCTCGTCGTCGCCGAGGCTTCGGTCGGCAAGTCGATTACGATGAAGCGGTTCGCCACGCGCGGCCGCGGCAAATCGACGCGCATCCTGAAGCCGTTCTCGCGCCTTCGCATCGTCGTGCGCGAGCAGGAAGAAGAGGCTTAAGTCATGGGTCAGAAATCCAATCCGATCGGGCTGCGCCTCCAGATCAACCGCACCTGGGACAGCCGCTGGTTCGCCGAGGGTGGTGACTATGGTCGGCTGCTGCTGGAGGATCTCAAGATCCGCCAGTTCATCCTGAAGACGCTGCCGCAGGCGGCGATCAGCAAGGTGGTCATCGAGCGTCCGGCCAAATTGTGCCGCATCTCGATCTATGCCGCGCGCCCCGGTGTCATCATCGGCAAGAAGGGCGCGGACATTGAGAAGCTGCGCAAGACGCTGGGCAAGATGACCGCGTCCGACGTCAGCCTGAACATCGTTGAAATCCGTAAGCCGGAAATCGACGCCAAGCTGGTGGCGCAAGGCGTTGCCGATCAGCTCGAGCGCCGTATCGCGTTCCGTCGCGCGATGAAGCGCGCGGTGCAGTCGGCGCTGCGGCTGGGCGCGGAAGGCATCCGGATCAATTGCGGCGGCCGTCTGGGCGGCGCGGAAATCGCGCGGACCGAATGGTATCGCGAAGGCCGCGTGCCGCTCCACACGCTGCGCGCCAATGTCGATTATGCCGAGGCGCAGGCCCACACCGCTTATGGCGTGTGCGGCGTCAAGGTGTGGATCTTCAAGGGCGAAATCCTGGGCCATGATCCGATGGCGCAGGACCGGCTGATGATGGACGCGCAGACCTCTGGCGTGCGCCCGGCGCGCGAAGATCGCAGGAACTAAGAAGCCATGTTGCAACCGAAACGCACCAAGTTCCGTAAGGCCTTCAAGGGCCGCATCCATGGCGATGCCAAGGGCGGCGCGAGCCTCAACTTCGGCTCCTATGGGCTGAAGGCGATGGAGCCCGACCGGCTCACCGCACGCCAGATCGAGGCGGCGCGCCGCGCGATCACGCGTCACATCAAGCGCCAGGGGCGTTTGTGGATCCGCATCTTCCCGGACGTACCGGTTTCGTCCAAGCCCGCCGAAGTCCGCATGGGCTCGGGCAAGGGTTCGCCGGAATTCTGGGCAGCGCGCGTCAAGCCCGGCCGCATCCTGTTCGAGCTTGACGGCGTGCCCGGCCCGCTCGCGGCGGAAGCGTTTGAGCGCGCGGCGATGAAGCTGCCAATCAAGACCAAGGTGGTGGCGCGCCTCGGCGACACCTCGCACCTGGGAGCGTGATAGCGATGACCAAGATTGCCGACATCAAGGCGAAGACCGACGACCAGCTCGTCGAGCAGCTGGGCGAGCTGAAGCGCGAGGCGTTCAACCTGCGTTTCCAGGCCGCGACCAGCCAGCTCGAGAAGCCGTCGCGGGTTCGCGAAGTGCGTCGCGACATCGCGCGCATCAAGACCATTCAGTCCGAGCGCACGCGCTCGGCGGCGAAGTAAGGATTTAGCCATGCCGAAGCGCGTGCTGACGGGACAGATCGTCTCGGACAAGAACGACAAGACGGTGGTCGTGCTGGTGGAGCGCAAGGTCAAGCACCCGCTCTATGGCAAGATCATCCGCCGCTCGAAGAAATACCACGCCCATGACGAGGCGAACGAGTTCAAGTCGGGCGAAACGGTGCGGATCGAAGAGACCGCGCCGATTTCAAAGAACAAGACCTGGCGCGTCATTGAGCGCGTGGCTGCGGCGGTGACGCCGGAGCGGGTCGAGGTTGACGCGTAACGGTACGACGATCCTCCGTTCGCCCTGAGCTTGTCGAAGGGCCGTTCTTCCTTGCGAGGAAGGACAGGGCTTCGACAGGCTCAGCCCGAACGGTGGTGGGGTTGAGTGAACAGTTGAAGGCGGCGTCCGGTCGGTATCGGGCGCCATAGCGAAGAAGGAACCGGATCAATGATCCAGATGCAATCCAATCTCGAGGTCGCTGACAACAGCGGCGCGAAGCGGGTGCAGTGCATCAAGGTGCTG
>CANJKQ010000199.1 GCA_947474905.1 Pseudomonadota bacterium
CGCATAATGGACGCGCCCGGCATTCTCGCCATTCGCCTCGGCGCGGTCGGCGATGAGCAGGATCGACGCGCCGAACAGAAAGCTGAACAGCCCGCGCATCTTGCCATCGACGAGCACGAAATTGACGGCCCATACCGCCAGATTGACCCCGCTATCGCCGCCCCAGGCGCGCGGATTGTCATAAGCGGCAGGCGGCATGGCGAATGCCGCGATGTTCATCAGCAAAATGCCGCACACCGCGACGCCGCGCACGACGTCGATCGTGGCGATGCGGCCGGTGGCGACGCTCACAGCCAGGTGGTGATCTGCTCGAGCGGCTTTTTGCGCAGGGCGTGGAGCGGCACCGTCGCGTCGGGCGCGGCATGGCCCGCGACGACGATCATCACCGGCTTCTCGCTCGCGGGGCGACCGCAGACGCGATTGAGGAACTGCATCGGGTTGGGGGTATGCGTCAGCGTCGCGACATTGGCGGCATGCAGCGCGGCAAGCAGAAAGCCGGTCGCGATGCCGACGCTCTCGTTGATGTAGTAATTCTGCTTGTCATCGCCCGGATCGATGCCGCCGCGCCGCTGCGCGAAGACCAGAATCAGCCAGGGCGCGACCTCGAGATAGCTTTTGTCGGCATCGGTGCCGAGCGGGGCGAGCGCGTCGAGCCATTCGGGGCTCGCCTTGCCGGCATAGAAAGCGCGCTCCTCGATTTCGGCGGCCTCGCGAATCTGCGCCTTGATCGCGGGATCGGCGATGGCGACGAAATGCCAGGGCTGGTGATTGGCCCCCGACGGCGCCGTGCCCGCCGCCTCGATCGCCGCCGCGATGACGGCACGAGGGACAGGCGCATCGCTGAAATAGCGGCAGGTGCGCCGCTGACGGAGTTGATCGCGAAAGGCGGCGGTGCGGGCGATGCGCTCGTCATCGGTAAGCGCGGGCAGGCCGGGCCAGGGCTGGGCGGGGTGATCTAGCATGGCGCGATCTTGGCACAGTTTATGGGGGCAGGGACAGGCCAATCGCGGTGCGCTTGCAGGTGAATTGGGGGCGGTGGGGCGAGGCGCGTGTGGGCGAATGTTCCCTAATGTTCGCAGTGAATATGGGCTTTGGAATGACGCCCCTTCGGGCAAGCGTTCGGCAAAATGGGCTCGTTTGCACGCTTGCAGCGATTAGAGAAGTCGGCCGTTCCCATGAGTGGCGCGAAGGATATCATGGCGCACAGCTGTAGGACAGGAAGCGCCCCCGGTAGTAGTCATCCTCCTCTTCGTCGCCCCGTGCTTGACACGGGGCTTGGCTAATCTGCCCCCGGTCTCGCGCCGAACCATCGCTCCCAAAGGTCCTCCCAATCGGGATTGTCTGCCTCGATCAGCGCAAACTTCCACTCGCGTCGCCATTTCTTGACGAGCTTTTCCCGGGCGATTGCCTGCGTGATATCGTCATGACGTTCGAGATAGACCAGCCGGGTCTTTCCGAAGTCGGCGACATGGCCCGAGCCCGTCCCCTCGCGGTGCCGGTGGACACGGGCCAGCGCATCTGCCGTTACGCCGACATACATGCCGCCGCGATAGCGGTTTGCCATGATGTAGACCCAGCCACCCTTTTCCATTGGCCGATTATCGTCGCGGCGGCGGCAGAAGAAAAGCCAAGCCCCGTGTCAAGCACGGGGCGACGGTGAAAGTGATTGTCGGCTGCCCACCCCATAGCTGTCGGTGAGCGCGACAAGCGCGCAGTCTGCTACCCCATCAACCCCACAAAGAACCCCTCATGCGCCGCGCGCAGGTCGCTCAGCGTGACGACATGGTCGTCGTCGGGGAGTTCGAAGATCAGGCGGTCGAGGATGGTGCGGCCGATGCGTTGCACTTCGATGCCTGCCTTGTCGGCGGCCATCAGCGTGTCCATCAGGTGCGCGTCGGCGACGGTGGCGACGTAGAGGCCCTGATCCTCGCCGAACAGTGCGCATGCCGTCCCGCATGGCAGCGGCGCATTGAGCATCGCACCGATATTGCCGGCGAGTGCCATTTCGGCGACCGCGACCGCGACGCCGCCGTCCGACACGTCATGCACCGCGGTCAGCCAGCCATCGTTGATCGCGCGGCGGATGAAGGCGCCGTTGCGGCGCTCGGCCTCCAGATCGACGGGCGGGGGCGGGCCGTCCTCACGCCCGTGCAGTTCGCGCAGCCACAGTGACTGGCCGAGATGGCCCATCCGCGTGCCGATCAGCAGGATGACGTCGCCGGTGCCCTTGAACGCGATCGTCGCGGCCTTGCGCCAGTCCTTGATCAGGCCGACGCCGCCGATCGCCGGGGTGGGGAGGATCGCCGAGCCGCCGCCCGTTGCCTTGCTCTCATTGTAGAGCGACACGTTGCCGCTGACGATCGGGAAATCGAGCGCGCGGCACGCCGCCGCCATCCCCTCGATACACCCGACGAATTGGCCCATGATTTCGGGCCGCTGCGGGTTGGCGAAGTTCATGCAGTCGGTGGTGGCGAGGGGCGTCGCGCCGACGGCGGAGATGTTGCGATAGGCCTCGGCAATCGCCTGCTTGCCGCCCTCGACCGGGTCGGCATAGCAATAGCGGGGGGTGCAATCGGTGGTGATGGCGAGCGCCTTGTCGGTGCCATGGACGCGGACGAGCGCGGCGTCGCCGCCGGGCGGCTGGATGGTGTCACCGCCGACTTTCTGGTCATATTGCTCCCAGATCCAGCGGCGGCTGGCGAGATCGGGGCTGGCCATCAGCTTGAGAAGATCGCCGGCGATGTCGGTGCATTCGGGCGCGTCGGTGAGCGGCGGGCGCGTGGGGGTGGGCACCCAGGGCCGGTCATAGACGGGCGCGTCGTCGGCGAGCGGGGCAAGCGGGATATCGGCGACCGTCTCGCCGTGGTGGATCAGCACCATGCGGCCCCCAGAATCGTCGGCTTCGGTGACTTCGCCGATCACCGCGAAATCGAGTTCCCATTTGCGGAAGATCGCCTCGGCCTCGGCCTCGCGGCCGGGCTTCAAGACCATCAGCATGCGCTCCTGCGATTCTGACAGCATCATCTCATAGGCGGTCATGCCGGTTTCGCGCTGCGGCACCTTGTCCATGTCGAGCCGGATGCCGACGCCGCCTTTGGACGCCATTTCGACGCTGGAGCTGGTCAGCCCCGCCGCGCCCATGTCCTGAATGGCGACGATCGCGTCGCTGGCCATCAGCTCCAGGCACGCTTCAATCAGCAGCTTTTCGGTGAAGGGATCGCCGACCTGCACCGTCGGGCGCTTTTCCTCGGCATCCTCGCCGAAATCGGCGCTCGCCATCGTCGCGCCGTGGATGCCGTCGCGCCCGGTCTTGGAGCCGACATAGACGATCGGATTGCCGACGCCTGACGCTGCCGAATAGAAGATCTTGTCGACGTCCGCGATGCCCACCGTCATCGCGTTGACGAGGATATTGCCGTCATAGGCGGGGTGGAAATTCACCTCGCCGCCCACCGTCGGCACGCCGACGCAATTGCCATAGCCGCCAATGCCGTGGACGACGCCCGCGATCAGGTGGCGCATCTTGGGGTGATCGGGACGGCCAAAGCGCAGCGCGTTCATGTTGGCGACGGGCCGCGCGCCCATGGTGAACACGTCGCGCAAAATGCCGCCGACGCCCGTCGCCGCGCCCTGATAGGGCTCGATATAGCTTGGGTGGTTGTGGCTCTCCATCTTGAAGATGGCGGCCTGCCCGTCGCCGATATCGATCACGCCGGCATTCTCGCCGGGGCCGCAAATGACTTGCGGGCCCGTCGTGGGCAGCTTTTTCAGGTGGATGCGGCTCGACTTATACGAGCAATGCTCGGACCACATCACCGAGAAGATGCCGAGTTCGGTCAGGTTCGGCGCGCGGCCGAGCGCGTTCAGGACGCGGGCATATTCCTCTTCGGACAGCCCGTGCTGGGCAACGACTTCCGGTGTGATCTCGCTCATGCCCGCGGGCTTTAGCGGGGTGGGGAGCGGGGGGCTAGGGCTGTGTTGCTGATCCCCCATCCTCCCCCGCCAGGGGGAGGTGGCGCCGCAGGCGACGGAGGGGGAGGAGGTAATGAGGTGGCGGCCGTGTCCTCCCCC
>CANJKQ010000200.1 GCA_947474905.1 Pseudomonadota bacterium
CGGCTCGACCGCCGCGACGGGTAGCGCAAATCCGGCGCGCACCAGCAGGTCGCCAGCCGCCCGGACATCGACCATCGGGTGGACACGCGCAGCGGCGCGTGGCGCTTCCGCCTCGATCAGCACCCGGCGTAGAGTCGCGAGCGACGTACCGCCCGCGAAAGCCCCCAGAAACAGGCCATCGGGCCTCAGCACGCGCCGGATTTGCGCCAGCGCGCCGGGCAAATCCCCGACGCTGTCGAGCACGCCGACCGACACGATCAAGTCAAAGCTGGCGGGATCGAAAGCCAGCCGATCCTCCTCCATCGCCACCCCATCCGCCATCGCGGCAAAGCGGGGACCGGCGTCGATCCTGACAATGTGGCGCGCGGGCAGCGGGGTGCGCTGGCCATAAGTGCCGATCTCCAGCGCTTCGCCAAAATCGCGCGTCACCACGTTCAACCGGTCAAGCACGCCATCGACCATCGCCGCGTGGAGATAGTCGACCTCGGCAAAACCGGCGGCGGCGCGGTCGCGACGAAGGCGACGGGCGGTGCGGTCAAAGATGTCGGGGCTGTCCACGGTGCCGCGCTTGTGCCGCCAGTCGACAGCGGCGACAAGGGGGCGATGTCGGTTGCGACCCGATCCCTGATTTGGCTTGCCGATCTGGCGCTGCCGCCGCGCTGCCCGGGCTGCGGCGCGGTGACGGGGGAGGCGCACCGTTTTTGCGCCGATTGTTTCGGCGCGTTGCGGTTTATCGGGCCGCCCTGGTGCGCGACGTGCAATCTGCCGTTCGATCATGATCGTGGCACGGACGCCCGTTGCGCCGATTGCCTGCGCCATCCGCCGCGCCATGCCGGGGTGCGGGCGGCGGTGGCCTATGGTGACATTGCCCGACGGCTGGCGCTGCGGCTGAAATATGCCGGGCGGCTGGCGCTCGCCGAAACGATGGCGCGCCATATGGCGCGGCTGGTGCCGCCGGGCACTGATCTGCTGCTGCCCGTGCCGCTCCATCGCTGGCGGCTGTGGAGTCGGGGCTTCAACCAGGCGCTGCTGATCGCCGAGCGCGTTTCGCGGCTGAGCGATGCGCCCGTGCTGCGCGATGCGCTGGTCCGCACCCGGGCGACTCCCCGGTTGAAAGGGCTGGGGCGGCGGCAGCGCGTCAAGGCGGTGCGCGGCGTTTTCCGCGTGCGCCCTGCCGCAAGGTCATTGCTGCGCGGCAAATCGATCGTGCTGATCGATGATGTTTACACCACGGGCGCCACGACCGATGGATGTGTGGCGGCGCTGTTGCGCGCCGGTGCCGCCCGCGTCACCATCTTGTGCTGGGCGCGCGTTATTGATGATGACGCAACGATGACTGATCATTGACAATCGGCGCCCGTCACCACAACTGTTGGCGATGGCAAAGGTTGAAATCTACACCAAAGCGTTCTGCCCCTATTGCGCGCGGGCAATGCGGCTATTGTCGTCAAAGGGCGTGGCGCCCGAAGAATATGACATCACGCTGGGCGGGCCCAAGCGCGCCGAGATGCTTGATCGCGCGGGCGGCGCCACGACGGTGCCGCAAATCTTCATCGATGGGGTGCATGTCGGCGGTTCGGATGAGCTCGCCGGCCTGGAGGCTGAGGGCAAGCTCGACACGCTGCTCGCCGCATGAAGATCGCGATCCTGCAGATGACGAGCGGGATCGATCCCGCCGAAAATGCAGCGCTTCTGGCGCAGGGTGTGCGCGATGCCGCCCGGGCGGGCGCAGCGATGCTGTACACGCCCGAAATGTCGGGCCTGGTCGATCGTGACCGCGCTCGCGCCGCCGCCTCTGTGCGGCCGGAGGCGGACGACATCGCGCTCGCTGCCGTGCGGCAGGCCGCGGCAGAGGCGGGCATCTGGGTTCATCTCGGCTCGCTGGCGTTGAAGCGGGATGATGGTCGCTTTACCAATCGCGGGTTTGTGATCGACGCGGGCGGCGCCATTCGCGCCCGATATGACAAGCTCCACCTGTTCGACGTCGATCTGCCAACCGGCGAAAGCTGGCGCGAAAGCGCCGTTTATGCCCCGGGCGACGGCACAGCGGTCGTGGCGACGCCGGCGGGCATGCTGGGCCTGTCAATCTGCTATGATCTTCGCTTTGCGAGCCTTTATGCCGCGCTGAGCGAGGCGGGCGCCAATATTTTGGCGGTGCCTGCGGCGTTTACCCGGCCGACGGGCGCGGCCCATTGGCATTGCCTGCTCCGTGCGCGCGCGATCGAAGCGGGGGCCTTTGTTGTCGCCGCTGCCCAGACTGGCGAGCATCAAGATGGCCGCATGACCTATGGCCATTCGCTGGTGGTTGATCCCTGGGGGGAGGTGTTGCTCGACATGGGTGAGGCACCGGGGCTGGGCTTTGCCGAAATCGATCTGGCGCGGGTGGCGGATGTCCGCTCGCGAATCCCGGTGCTCGCGCACCGTCGACCGATCCCTGCGGTGGAGGTGGCCTGATGATCGTGTTCGATCTGCGCTGCGGCGATGGCCATGTTTTTGAAATCTGGTTCCGGTCGTCGGATGATTATGCCGATCAGCGCGCACGCGGATTGATCGCGTGCCCCGTCTGCGGCGGTACCGAGGTTGACAAGGCGGTAATGGCGCCGCGCGTCGCCGCCAAGGGCAATCGCGCGCCCATGGCCTCTCCCAAGGCGGCGCCGTCCCCCGATCTGCCAGGCATCCCGCGTGAAGTGCTGGCTGCGGTGGCCACGATGCAGGCCAAGCTTCTCGAAAAATCGCAATGGGTCGGCACGGCCTTTGCCGATACCGCGCGCGCCATTCATTTGGGAGAGGAGCCGGAGCGGCCGATCCACGGCCAGGCGACCTTGGCGGATGCCCGGGCGCTGGCCGAAGAGGGCGTTTCGGTCGCGCCGCTGCTGGTGCCGGTGGTGCCGCCCGACGCGCTGCATTGATCGCGCGCACAGCCCCGTTGCATTGACCGGCGCCCGGCCCCGCGATAGGTCGCGACGGGCGCCCTCGTAGCTCAGCAGGATAGAGCGACGGTTTCCTAAACCGCAGGTCGGAGGTTCGAATCCTCTCGAGGGCACCATTTTGCTGCCGCTCGATGGGCGTCGCCGCACGATTAGGATTTATCGGGATTGGGGCGTAACGGTCTCGGGTCCGAGCTGCAGAGACCGCGTGTTGGCCCAGACAAGCCAAATACCAGTCCCAACCCCCACCTCATTAAAAGCGAGCGGCCCGTTCGGCGCCGTCGTAACAAGCGCTAAACGGGCCGCCATTTCCCCGAACCGGGGATGACGCCTTACGCCTTCAAATGCGCCGCGATGTGCTTGTTCATTTCAAACATCGTCACCGACTTCTTGCCGAATACCTTCTCCAGCTTGTCGTCGGCCAGAATTTCGCGCTTGTTGGCAGGGTTCTGCAGATTGTGCTGCTTGATATAGTCCCACACCTTGCTGATCACTTCGCTGCGCGGCAGCTTGTCGCTGCCGACGATGGCCCCAAGCTCCGCCGACGGTTGCACAGGCGCGTGAATACCGCCGGTCTTGGGTGCTGCATTCGCCATAAACTTCCTCCCGGTTCGGTCGGCACCTGCCGACCCACAAGTAACATCGGCAAATCACCGACTTGAACGAGTCACGCCTCAAAGACGTCTATCGTTTGTGCGCTCGCTCGACGGGCTTGTCACCTGCCACAATGGGTTCCAAGGCCGAAAAATCTGGGATTGGTGTTGAAAAACCGGTGTTTTGACGTTGGCTTGGCGCGTCAAACGGCTGCGACGCCCCTTCGCCCAAACAAAAACCCCCCGGCGAACCGGGGGGTGTTGGAGTGGCCAGCCTTCCCGGCCGACCTGTAAAATGTCTTAAAAGCTGAACCGGACCGTGCCGCCAAAGGTGCGCGGCTCGTTGGGATAGCCGCTATAGCTCCCGGTCTGCGCCACGCTGGGGAAGGCGCCGAGCAGGAAATTGTCGTTGGTCAGGTTGCGCACCCAGAACATCAGCTCGGTGTGCGGCAGGATGTTGGCAAAGCCCAGGCTGGCGTTGACGAGGCTGACCTTGTTGA
>CANJKQ010000201.1 GCA_947474905.1 Pseudomonadota bacterium
GCCTCGGGGCTCGATCCCGATATCAGCCCCGAGGCGGCTTTGTATCAGGCGTCGCGCGTCGCCGCCGCGCGCCATATGCCGGTGGAGGTCGTCCGTGCACTGGTTGCGCGGCAGACCGATGAGCCACTGCTGGGATTCTTGGGCGAGCGCCGGGTCAATGTGCTCGCGCTCAATCTGGCGCTCGACCAGGAAACCGCCAAGCGTTAACCGGACAGCATGGCCATCGCCGCCAAGATTCTCGTCATCGAAGACGACCTGCATATCCGCCGCCTTGTCCGTGCCGCCGTCGAGCGGGTTGGCAACCGGGCGGTTGAAGCGGCGAGCGCGCGCGAAGGGCTGACGCTAGTCGATATCGAAAAGCCCGATCTCGTACTGCTCGATCTGGGCCTGCCTGATCGCGACGGATTGGAGTTGATCCAGCTGGTCCGTGCGCGCGCCGCCGTGCCGATATTGGTGATATCGGCTCGCACCGACACCGCCGAGAAAGTCGCCGCGCTTGATCTTGGCGCTGATGACTATCTGACCAAACCGTTCGACACCGAGGAGCTGCTCGCCCGACTACGCACCGCGCTGCGCCGTCGCCAGTCCGACGAACCCGTGCTTACGGCTGGCGATGTCCTCATCGACCTCGATCATCGCCGCGTCACCCGCGCCGGCGCGGAGGTGCACCTGACCCCCAAGGAATATGCGGTGCTGGCCGAGCTCGCCCGCCGCCCCGATCGGGTCATCAGCCATGCCCAGCTGCTGCGGACGGTGTGGGGCCCCGCGCACGAAAACCAGATCGATTATCTGCGGATTGTCGTGCGCGGCTTGCGGCTCAAGCTGGAAGCCGATCCCGCCGATGCCAAGCTGATCCGCAACGAGCCAGGCGTCGGCTATCGGCTGAGCGTCTGACGGCAGCTCGTTCAAGCATCACGCCCTTCAATCCGAACGGGTATTCAGGAATTTTAGAGTGACCTTCTCTGCGGCCAATCATGGCCGAGGAGAATAATCATGGGATATTCGAGATATGATCCAGCGATGCAATCGCGGCCCGCATGGATGCAGGGAAAATGGTGGTACCAAGCGTCCGCTCACGCAGAGCAGATTTGGGCAACCTGCCGTTCGTTGGCCCTCGCCAGGTTCTCATCTGCTCGTAGGCGCTCGCGGGCGGATTGGTCGCCGGCCAGGCGCGGCATTTCGTCAGGAAGCAGCGGCTGGTGGACCTGGTCATTGCCCCGTTTCCGCCCGAAAAATTTGGCGGAAGATGTCCAAGTCTTGAGCATCTACGTCCGAGATTGCCCAATATTCCAGTCCCTCATGGGTCCAGCGGACGAGATTATAGCCTGCTCGGTGGCCCGAACCGGCAAGCGGCGACGCGACCGCAGGCACGGGGCGGATGAACAGGTTGATGACATGCAGCCGCCGCCGATAGACCAGCACTGCGACATTTTCCCGCTCGATCACGTCGAGCCGCCCGCCGACCAGCGGGAAGCCCCTGTCCTTGAGGTCGACGACCGGCGGTGCATAGCTGATCCGCCCGTTGAACCAGGGCTTCACCGTGTGTCGGTCCGACGTCTGCACATCGACCAGGTGCCCGCTCTGGAGCGACCGGATCTGGCCATCGACCATCGCGCCGGTCATCCCCGGCTCGGCGATGTCGGGGACGGCGAGAAACAGGGTGAGGCTTGCTGCCAAGGCGCCAATCGCGCCGCCGCCGATCCATGGCATGGCGCGCGGCCGGGCCTTTGGCGGCGTGGCGAATTGTGATGCGGAATCGGCTGCATCAACGATCCGCCGGCGCAAGTCGGCGGGTACCTTGTCGCGCATATCGGGCGCTGCCAGCATCGCGCGCAACCGCTCGATCCCCTCAAGTTCAGCCCGGCAGCCAGGACAGGTGCGGAGATGCTCCTCGAGCGCCAACGCGGCCATCGCATCGATTTCGCCATCGACGAGCGCGCCCAGCGCGAGCACCCTATCCGGACAGGGCAGCATCGTGTCAGTCATGCGCGAATCTCCGACTTTCCCTCGGCCCCGCCATCACCCAGCACCAGCTTCGCCAGCATGTCGCGGCCGCGCGCCAGGCGCGACATGACGGTGCCGATCGGTACCCCCGTCACCTTGGCGATGTCGCGATAGCCAAGCTCTTCCAGTTCGCGCAGGACCAGCGTCTCACGAAAGGGCTCGGGCAGGCGCTCGAGCACTTGCCGCAGCCCGATGGCTGCCTGTTGCCGCTCGATCAGGCTGTGCGGCGTGTCGTCGTCGACGGGTTCGGGCCATGCATCAGTCACGGCTGTGGGCAGGCGATTGCCCTTCAGCGCATCATGCCAGCAATTACGGACGATCGTCAGAAGCCACGCCTTGCCGTCCCCCCGGCAACTGTCCTGCGCGCGAAACGCCCGCAGAAAGGCTTCTTGGACCACATCCTCGGCCTGATCGGCATCGCGCGTCAGGTAGCGCGCGTAGTTCCAGGCCGCGTCGAGATGGGGCAGGATCAGGCTGTTGAAGCGCTGGCTGCGGCCATCATCGCCGCGCAGCCCTGCGGTCCCCGAGCTGCGGGAGAAGGCAAGACGCGGCATGGGCCAGCGGCGGGACATGGTACGCGGCGTTTTCCGTTACTTTTGGGTGGCAAGATAGGCGATGATGTCTGCCCGGTCCTGCGCCTTGGCAACCGAAAAGAACATCTTCGTGCCGGGCACCATCTTCGATGGGCCGCGCAGCCATTGATCGATCGCCTGCGGTGTCCAGACGATCTTGGAGGCGGCAAGCGCGGGCGAATAGGCGTAGCCCGGCACGCGGCCTGCCATCCGCCCGACCACGCCGCGATGCCGAGGGCCGACATCGTTATCGTCAATCGAATGGCAGCCCATGCAGATCGCATAGAGCTTCTGGCCGTTGGCGGCATTGCCGACGGGCAGCGTTGCGGCATGAGCAGTGGACGCCGCCACTGGGTGTTGGGCCGTCACGGCAACGGTGAGTGCGGCGGCGGCACAGGCGAGCGCAAAGCGCGAGGCCAAGGGAGTGCTGAAACGCATTGTCATACCCTTTTAGGCAAGCGTCGTGTCGGTGACGGGGATCGGCGTGGCGATGCCGCGCACTTCAAGCGAGGTCAGCCCGATTGCCGAGCGCAGCTGTTCAGGAGGCACCACCAGCGGCCCCGGCCCGGGCCCGACGCCGGGTGCCGGTTGCGGATAGGCGGTCGATCGGGCGGCGTGGAAGACGACATGCCCTTCGATCTTCTGCTGGATCTGATGGATATGGCCGTTGAGGCAGGTGACCGAGCCAAAGCGGCGCAGCAGCGCCAACGCGGCGGCGCCATCCGACGTACCCCAGCCCCATTGCGGATAGAGCGGCCACAGCGGAAAGTGCGACAGGACGACGATCGGCGTCGAGGATGATAGCCCCGCCAGATCCTTTTTCAGCCACTCAAGCTGCTCCGCCCCCAGCTTGCCGGTGCCCGAATCAACGAACTGAAGGACATTGACCAGAGCCACGAAATGAACGCCCTTGGCATCGAAACTGTACCAGCCGTTCCCCATCGATCCCTTGGCAAAGCGCTCGATATAGGGGCGTGGATCGTTGCCGTTGATGATGTCGTGTTCACCGGGGACGAAATGGACCGGGATGCCGATTTCGCCGATCAGCTGCTGAGCCAAATCGAACTGCTCGGGCGTCGCCAAATGTGTGATGTCGCCGGTATGGACGATAAAGTCCGGCTGGTGCGGCAGCGCCCTGATCTTGGCAATCGTCTCGCGAAGCGTGGCCGCCACATCCATGTTCGCTGGCTTGCTGAAGCCGATATGCGTGTCGCTGATCTGCACGAAGCTGAACGGTGTAACTGCGGGGACGGAAGTGCGTGGTGCGGCCATCGCCCGCTCGATCATCGTCGACGAGGCGATGCCCCCCGACAAGGTGAACAGCGCGCCGGTGCCGGCCCACCCCATGCATTCCAAAAACCCGCGCCGGTCCACGCGGTCGACCAAATCCTGTGCCATCTGCCCTTCTCCAAAACGGATACGGGCATAAGACTGGGGACC
>CANJKQ010000202.1 GCA_947474905.1 Pseudomonadota bacterium
CGATCAAGACGCAGCTCGTGAAGACGGTGAAGGAGCAGTCCAACACCGACATCGCGCAATCTTTCACAATGACCGGCATGACGGTCGACACCAAGCAGCTCAAGTCGGAGGTCACCGGAGAAATCCGAACCTTCGTCGGGGACAAGCTGATCTCCACCGAGAAGAAAACCTTCCAGTTTTCGTGGAAGTATTCCGGTGTTTCGCTTTCCCTCACCGGCTTTGGCTCGGTCGTCGCCGACCCGGCTAACCCGATGAAGGGGAGGCTCTGATGTTCGCGAGCCCTGTGTGCCTGCTCTGTGCTGGCGCTGCCTCGGTTGCCTACGGCTCCAGCCGGGTGATCGACACTTTCTTCCGGCCCGTGGGAATGGCTCTCGCGGGAGCGGGGTTGTTCCTGATGGCGAGCCCGGCCTTCGCTGACCAGTACAAGGTCGCTGCGGACAATGCCCGCGTCGATTGCACCGTGGCGAAGAACGAGCTGACGCGGATCAGCCTCGTCGGGGACCAGATCGCGGCGGTGACCAAGGTCTCGACCGGTGGGCAGTTCAACGACTTTTCGGTCGTGAACGAGCCAATCCGGGGAGACGTTTACGTCGCCATCCCGGAGACCTACGCGCCGAAGACAATCAGCTTCTTCGCCACGTCGAAGAAGGGGTATGTCTACAAGTTCGCCTGCTCGATCGCGTCGATCGAGGCGCAGCAGGTCTTCGTGACCAACCCGCAGATGGCGACCGCCAAGGCGGCCGAGTGGGAGAACCAGACCCCGGTCCAGGACACCGCCGTCCGCCTTATCAAGGCTATGGCGACGCAAGGGTCGGTTGACGGCTACGAGATCCGGCAGCCGGCCAGTTCGCCCGCCAAGGTCGGCGACCTCTCGGTCCGCCTGATCGCGGAATATCGCGGTGCCTCCCTGAAGGGGAAGGTGCTCCGGATCGAGAATCGCGGGACCAAGCCGGTCGTGCTCCGCGAGGGTGACCTCGCCCCGCAGGGAACGCTCGCCGTCACCATTGGACAGCCCGACCTCGCGCCTGGGCAAGCAACTGCCGCCTACCTGGTCGGCCAGAACGGGGGAGACCAGTGATGTCGGACACTCCTGAGAACGAGGACGGCAACACGCCGCGTCCGGGCTTTTCCGGCCCCGAACCCGAGGAGCCGGCGCAGGCGTTCACGCCCCCGAGCGAGAGCCCTCAGATCCGCCCCGGCTTCTCGGCCGCGGACGGTGACGGCGCCGCAGCGGGTCGGCCGGAAGAGATCGCGATCCCCGCAGGTACGCCGCGCGCCCGTCCGGGCTTCGGTGCCCGGCGCCGCCCGGGAGCTTCGGCGAGCGCCGACGCCGGCCAAGCCGGCACCCGACCGGCCGCCAAGGGCAATCCGCTTGCAGGCGTGAACGACAAGACCAAGCGCCGCCAGCAGGTGCTTCTCGCGTCAGGCGCGGGCGTCATGCTGCTCGCGGCGAGCTATTTCATCACCGGAGACAATCACAAGAAGAAGGGTTTGGACCCGAGCATCGACGGCCGCCAGGAGGTCCCGATCTCGACCGACGCGATGGTCAACAAGGTCGAGGACAACAAGACCTGGATGGCGCAGTCGTCTAACCGGCTGAACATGCAGGACGGGCGCATTAAGCAGCTCGAGGGCGAAACCGGCCGCGTCGCGCAGCTTCAGGATCAGATCGAGCAGCTCAAACAGCAGAACCTCGACATCCGGAACAACGGACAGAAGGTGATCGCAGCCTACGAGTCCGAGAACCAGAACCTTCGCACGTCCAGCAGCAGCGCCGGCAGCGGCGCAGCCTCCGCGCCTGCCGGCGACCCGTTCCGTGCAAGCGGCCCGACCTATGGGCAGGCTGGCGGCTATGATATGCAGGGCGCGGCGATGGGTCCGCAGGGCATGTCGCAAGCGATGACCCCAGCGGAGGTGAAGGTCATCAGCTTCGACAAGTCGGCGGCTGGTGCGGCCGGCGGGGCAGGGACCGGAGGCGGACCCGGCTCGACTCGGCCAGATAACGGGCCGGTCGTGATCGAAGACAGCCCTGAATATCTGCCGCCAAACAGCTATGCCTCCGCGAAGGTCATCGTGGGTGTCGACGCCAGCACCGGCGTTAACAGCCAGACTGACCCTCTTCCGATCGTGCTTCGTATCACCGGGCCGGCGAGATCCGTCGTGCAGGGAGGCCGGGTTCTTACGACCCGAATTGAGGGCTGCGTCATCAATGGCGCCGCCCGTGGAGACCTCTCGTCTGAGAAGGTCTACGTCAAGCTGGCCAAGATGACCTGCGATCAGCCAGGCGGCAGGGTTGCCGTCTCTGAGGTAAAGGGCTTCATCTCGTTCGGTGGCAAAGCCGGTGTCCGCGGAAGAGTGGTGAGCCGCGAGGGCTCGTTGGCGATGCAGGCCTTTATGGCTGGCCTCGTGAGCGGCGCCGGTAATGCGCTCAACACCGCCTTCGCCCAGCCTCTCGCCACCATCAGCACTGATGGAGAGGGCGGGATAAACCGGACGCCGAGCATCGGCAATGTCGGCTTGCGGGCACTCGGTGGAGGCGCCTCCGAGTCGGGCAAAGACGTCTCGAAATACCTGATCGAACGCGCCGAGCAGTACCAGCCCATCATTGAGATGCCGACTGGCATCACCGTGGAGGTGGTCTTCCTCGATGGCGCTTATGTGAGGACGCCACGGTGACGAACAACCTGCGCAACCACTCAGGCAAGATCGGGCTCGGGGTCGCGGGCGTTCTCGGCGCCGTCCTGCTCTACGCCGGCACCGGCGCTGGCGCGCGTACCGGGCAGCTCGACGCTACGGCGGTCAGCAAGGCAATGGCGGAGCGTCTGCCGAAGACGAAGATCTCCGGCGTCGATTGCAAGAAGCTCTCGGGCATCTGCGAGGTCACCGCCGGCCCGAACGTCTTCTACACCGACGCGAGCGCCCGCTACCTCGTCATCGGCCGCGTCTATGACATGAAAACCCAGCAGGATCTGACCGCGGCTCGCCTGCTGGAGCTAAACCCCGACACCCTCGTGCGCGGTGCTGCTCACGCGGACGCGGGAGAAGGGGAGGAGGGAACCGCGCCTACCGCGCCCGCCCGCCCGCGCAACGTCAACCTCGCCGAACTCCCGAGTGCGGGGGCAATCCGCTGGGGCGCTGCCAGCGGACCTAAGCTGATCGTCTTCACCGACCTGCACTGCGGGTACTGCAAGGCGATGACGGGCGAGCTGCAGAAGCTTGGCTTCGCGGTCGAGGAGCGGCCGATCTCGATCCTCAATACCCGGCCTCTGACCGAAGCCGTCTATTGCGCCAAGGATCCAGTCGCCGCGCTGCACGCCGCTTACAATGGCGAGGAGCCGAAGGGCTCGCCGAAGTGCGACACCAAGGGTCTCGATGCCAATGAGGCGTTCGCCCGGAAGAACGGCTTCAACGGGACGCCAGTGATCGTCCGCCCGAGCGATGGAGCCGTCATCGACGGGTACCGGGCAGCGCCGGTGCTGGCCTCGTTCGCCAAGGGAGGGCCGGCCTGATGCTCGGCGGCCTGGTCCTCGGCGGTGCCCTGATCGGCCTGATCGGCCGCCCCTTCCTCGTCATCGCGGCGGCGTTCATCGCCGGCGTGGTCGACGCCCTCTTCTGAGGAGACGTTCCCATGCAACGATCTACCCTGGCGCTGCTCTTCGCAACAGTCGCCATGTCCGGCTGCACGACCCTTGGCGGCAACGTGAAGGGGTCGTTCGACTGCAAGGCGCCGAACGGCACCTGCGCGCCGATGTCGTCGATCGACGCTCAAGCCGTGAATGGCCTTGGTGCGACCACGACTGCGCTCGACGGAACCGCGACCAACGGCGCCCGGATCTTCTACGCTGGGGTGGGGGACGCCGAGCCCGTTCGGACCAACGATCGAGTTCTGAAGGTCGTTTTCCCCGCGCACACCGATGGCACCGGGATCTACCGCGACGAGGCCATTGCCCGCGTCGTGGTTGAGCGTGGCGGTTGGGTGCCCGGTCCTGAGACGATCGCCGCCCGGACGCC
>CANJKQ010000203.1 GCA_947474905.1 Pseudomonadota bacterium
GCAGCAAATTGGGCGTCGCGCAAGTCGTGGCGACGCTGGTCATTTCATGGCTCTTTTCCAATACGGTCTATGCGCTGCATTATGCGCATCTTTATTATTCGAGCGATGGCGAGGGCGGCGATCATGGCGGGCTCGATTTCGCCGGCGACGCGCCCGAGCCCGATTATTGGGATTTCGCCTATTTCAGCTTCACGCTCGGCATGACGTTCCAGACATCGGATACCGGCGTCTCGTCACCGCGCATTCGCCGGGTGGTGCTGGGCCAGTCAATGGCGGCGTTCGTGTTCAACATCGGCGTGCTGGCGCTGACCGTGAATGTGCTGGGCAGCGGCGCGGGATAATGAAGCGTCGGCGCGACAATTACGCCCCTCAACCCCCAAGCCCGGCTGGACTCCCGCGCGCGCGCCGTTAATCACGCGCGCCATAAGAAAATTTCAGGGAAAGGACTCGTGCGTTGATCATCCGTCGTGCCGCCGCCATTGCCTTGCTTGCCACCGCCGGTGCCGCGCAGGCCGAAAATTCCAAACCCCGGCCGGTGCCGATCGCCGACACGATTCCGCAGCCCAAGGACATTCCCTATCCCGGCACGATGACGCTCACCATCGACGCGACCGATGTGACGCACGGCATCTTCCGCACGCATGAAACGCTGACCGTCCCCGGCCCCGGCCCGATGGTGCTGTTGCTGCCCGAATGGCTGCCAGGCACCCACGCGCCCGAAGGCCAGATCGACAAGGTTGCGGGCTTGCGCATCAGCGCGGGCGGCAAGCCGATTGCCTGGCGGCGCGACCCGGTCGACGTCTTTGCCTTTCATATCGACGTGCCCGCAGGCGCGACCGCCATCGATATCGACTTGCACTATCTCGCCGCGACCGAAGCGGCGCAGGGTCGGCAATTGACCGCGCCTGACATGCTGCGCGTCCAGTGGAATACGATGAGCCTGTATCCGGCGGGCTATTTCACCCGGCAAATCCCGGTGACCGCAACCGTTACCTATCCCGCCGGCTGGACCGCCGCCGCCGGCCTGCCCGCCACCGCAGAGGGCGCAACCTATCATTATCAGCCGACCAATTACGAAATTCTGGTCGATTCGCCGACGCTTGCCGGCCTGCATTACAAGCAATGGCAGCTGTCGGATCGCGTCTTCCTCGATACCGTGGCCTCGTCCGACAAGGAACTGGCCGCCAGCGAGGCGCAAATCGCCGCGCACAAGGCGCTCGTGGCCCAGGCGACCAAATTGTTCGGTGCCCAGCATTACGACAATTATCACTTTTTGCTCGCCATTTCCGACGAGCTGGGCGGCATTGGCCTGGAACATCACCGCAGTTCGGAAGACGGGGTGAAGCCCGGCTATTTCGCCGACTGGGCCAACACCACGCCCGAACGCGACCTGTTGCCGCACGAATATACCCATAGCTGGGATGGCAAATTCCGCCGCGGCGCTGACCTTTGGACGCCCGATTTCAAGACGCCGATGCGCGACAGTCTGCTCTGGGTTTATGAAGGCCAGACGCAGTTCTGGGGCTATGTGCTGCAGGCGCGATCGGGGCTGGTGTCAAAGCAGGACACGCTCGATGCCTATGCGCAGATTGCCGCTGCGCTCGACGCGGCACCTGCCCGCCAGTGGCGGCCGCTTGCCGACACCACCAATGATCCCACCATGTCGCAACGCCGCCCCAAGGGCTGGCTCAGCTGGCAACGGTCAGAGGATTATTACAATGAAGGTCTGCTGATCTGGATGGAAGTCGATTCGATCCTGCGGCGCGAATCAAAGGGCAAAAAGTCGATGGACGATTTTGCCCGCGCCTTTTTCGGCATCAATGACGGCGATTGGGGCGAGGTGACCTATAGTTTTGACGATGTCGTCAAAACGCTGAACGACCTCCAGCCCTATGATTGGCGCGGCCTGCTAACCCACCGGCTGTACGATACCGAAGACCATGCGCCGATCGACGGGTTCGCCGCCAATGGCTATCGCCTGGTCTATACCGATACGCCGAGCAATTACTTCAAACAGGTGGAAAAAGGCCGCAAGCGCGTCGATCTGTCGCTGTCGGTCGGCCTCACCCTGGCCAAGGATGGCGATATCTCGGCGGTCGAGTGGGACAGTGCCGCGTTCAAGGCCGGGCTGACCAATGGCGATGTCATCGTCGCGGTCGGCAGCACCACTTATTCGCCCGAAAAGCTGAAGGACGCCATCACGGCCGCCAAGGGTGGCACCGCGCCGATCACGCTGACCGTCAGGCGCGGCGAGCGGCTGCGCAGCGTCGCCATCGACTATCATGGCGGCTTGCGCTATCCGCACCTTGAAAAAATCGGCAGCGGAGAGGCTGGCCTGGATCGCTTGCTAGCGCCCCGCTAACGCGGGGATCAAACGGCCCATAGCCACGTTCGTGCTGCGGTGGTCGACGCGCCGTCCTTCTTCCCCGTGCCAATGGGCATTGGGCACGACGGGCGGCGATTTGACACGCTCAGCGCGACCGGCACCAAGCTATGGGTTTTTCATCCAAAGGACACCTTGAATGCGCATCGACCTGATCCCGACCGGCACCAACCCGCCCGATGACCTGAACGTCATCATCGAAGTGCCGGTGGGCGGCGAGCCGGTGAAATATGAATTCGACAAGGCATCGGGCGCGCTGTTTGTCGATCGCATCCTCCATACCCCGATGCGCTATCCCGCCAATTATGGCTTTGTGCCGCACACGCTGTCGCCCGATGGCGATCCGCTCGATGCGCTGGTGATTGCCCGCTCGCCCTTCATCCCGGGCTGTGTGGTGCGCGCCCGGCCGATCGCGGTCCTGAACCTGGAAGACGAACATGGCGGCGACGAAAAGCTCGTCTGCGTGCCGGTCGATTCGACCTTTCCCTATTATTCGGACGTGGGCGAACGCACCGACCTGCCAAGCATCGTGCTGGCGCAGATCGAGCATTTCTTCACCCATTACAAAGACCTGGAAGCCGAAAAATGGGTGCGCGTCGGCAAATGGGGCGATGCGGCGGAAGCGCGGCGGATTCTGATCGAGGCGATTGAGCGGGCCGCAGCGGCGAAAGCCTGATCGCTCGCCCCCAGCCGGTCAGCGGCGCTTGGTCTTGACCGGCGCCCGCTGGCCCGCCGCCAGCCCCAGCGACGCCCATTGGCGCAGTACATCGGCGTCGTCATAGACGTCGTCGGGGGCGCGGCGATAATTCATCGACCCGATTTTGCCGTGGCCGAAATCATAGGTGAAACGCGCGCAACCGGCGGCGTCCCATTCATCGTCGCTGGTTGCATCGGATTTGAACCACAAGCCATCATCCGCGACGATCGCGAAAATAATGCCGTCGCAATACAGCGTCGCGCCGCCCATCATGCGCCGCATGGTGACGGTGCCGATCGGCGCCATCGCCTCGGCGACCCTGTCGACAAGGCTGGTGTCGAGCGCCATCAGTCCGCCGCGAGCCGCTTGAGCGCCTCGCCCGAAACGCGCTGGACGGTCCATTCGTCCATCGCCTGCGCGCCCATCGCGCGATAGAAGTCGATCGCGCGGGTGTTCCAGTCGAGCACCCACCATTCGAAGCGCGCGCAGCCACGCTCAACCGCGACCCGCGCAACCGCTTTCAGCAGCGCCGTCCCCGCACCCGTGCCGCGCGCAGAAGGCGTGACGTAGAGATCGTCGAGCCAGATGCCACGCACGCCCGTCCAGGTCGAAAAATTGTGGAAGAACACCGCCATGCCGACGCGCTCGCCATCGGCCTCGGCGATGATCGCTTCCGCCGCCGGGCGCGCACCGAACAGCGCCTCGTGTATCAGCGCTTCGGTTGCGACGACTTCATGCGGCGCTTTCTCGAACTCGGCGAGTTCCTTCACAAAGCCAAGGATGGTGGCGACGTCATCGGGGCGAGCGAAACGAGTCGTGATCGTCATGCAGCAGCCTCCGTTTGCGGCGCGGGCGCGACGGGTCCGCGCACCGCGACCAGGCACCCGGCGATGATGAGCGCGGCGCCGCCAAAGGTATAGAA
>CANJKQ010000204.1 GCA_947474905.1 Pseudomonadota bacterium
CCCCCAATTTGCAGCGCGCGGTTGCCTATGGGCTGGGCACCGACCCCGCGCGGTTCGCGGCGATGACCGCCAGCTTCCAGCGATCGCGCGACCGCTTGGCGGAAGGATTGGGCAAGCTTGGCTATGCGGTTCTGCCAAGCCGGGCGACCTATTTCCTGTCGATCGACCTTGCCGCGAGTGGCATCGCCATGGCCGATCACGAATATTGCGACTGGCTCGTGCGCGAGGCCGGCGTCGCGACAATCCCGGTCTCCGCTTTCTATGCCGAACAACCCGTCACCAACATCGTCCGCCTGTGCTTTGCCAAGGCCGGCGCGACGATCGACGCCGCGCTGGAGCGGATGAGGCGCCGGCCCTGAGCTGACCGCTTTACTTGGCGGCGCCGATCGCCGCTTTCTCGATCAGGGCAGCCGTCTGCTGCGGATGGGCGACAAAGGCGACATGGCTGCCCGCCGTCTCCTCGGTCGTCGCGCCCGCGCGCTTGGCATACATGCGTTCGACATCCGGCGGGATGATCAGATCGTCCCTGGAGACCAGATACCAGCTCGGCTTGGTGTGCCACGCCGCCTGCTTGATCGTTGCCCCGCCATTGGCGGCGGCAACCGGCACTTGCGAATCGGCCATAAACTCGCGGTCGGCCTGCGGCACATCGGGGGCGAACGCCGCCAGGAACGCGTCGCGGTTCAGAAACAGGAACCCGTCCGCCGACGCAGTAACCGGCGCGGCTGCGGTCAAAAACTTGAACAGCGGCTCGTCATTCTCAGGCACGAGCGCCGCAATATAGACCAGCCCGGCAACCTTGGGATCATTACCGGCATCGGTAATGATCGCACCGCCATAAGAATGGCCGACCAGAATGACGGGCCCGTCCATCAGGGCAACCGTGCGCCGGGTGGCGGCGACATCATCGGCAAGGCTGGCATCGGGATTGGCGACGACGCGGACAGTGTAGCCGTCCTTGCGCAAGATATCATAGACCCCGCGCCACCCTGATCCATCCGCCCAGGCGCCGTGCACCAGCACAATGTTGCGAATGGGCGCGGGCGTGGATTTGGGCGCGGGCGCGGGCTTGGCGGGCGCTGCAGCGACAAGCAGCGTCGACAGCGCCACCAGGCACGTCGTGCCAAGAGCCTTGATCATCATCGACAATCCCCTGATTGAGCACCGACTCGAGCCGGCACAGCACCAAGGATGGCGCGGCCATCCCCAGCCCACAACCTGCCCAGAAGGCGGGTTTTTGATTGATTTTCGCCGGTTTGCCACAAAATTTGCCGACGCGCGGCGTTAACCAAAGATTTGCCTTTTTGCGGGATCATGTGTCCATGCTGGATGTGGCCTGCGATATTTCCGCAATGCCGCCGATCGAAGCCCGGCGGCATCGTCGATACACCACCTTGCGTGGTGCATCGGTTCGTTCGGTCGCGAGCGCAGCCTTCCCGGGTTCAATTGTCGACCTTTCCTCCGGCGGATGCAGGCTCGCCACGCGGGCAACATTGGCACTGGGCACGCGCGTGTGCATCCGCATCGATGGCATGCACAGCCTGTGGGGGCATGTCGTCTGGCAGCATGGCACGGATGTCGGCGTCGCGTTCGAACAGCCGATGCACCCTGCGGTCGTCGAGCATATTGCGACGGTAACCCCGCGCTGACCCGCCCTATAGCCGCTCAAGCACCCCGCGCTCGGTGATGTAGCGCGTCACCAATCGCGCCGGCGTGATGTCAAACGCCAGATTGGCCGCGGGCGAGGCGGTAATCCGGGCCGGGCCGCCTTCGGCCGCGACGTGCGTCACTTCCTCGGCGCTGCGCTCCTCAATCGGCACATCCGCGCCCGTCGCCGTGCTCGCGTCAAAGGTCGTGTAGGGCAGCGCCACGTAAAAGGGCACGTCATTATCATGCGCGGCGAGCGCTTTCAGATACGTACCGATCTTGTTGCAGACATCACCATTGGCGGTCACCCGATCGGTGCCGACAATGACCATGTCGACCTGGCCCCGCATCATCAGCAGGCCACCCGCATTATCGACGATCACGGTATGCGGCACGCCATGCTGGGCAAGCTCGAACGCGGTCAATAGCGCGCCCTGGTTGCGCGGGCGCGTTTCATCTACCCAGACATGGACGGGAATGCCCGCGTCATGCGCCATATAGATGGGCGCGGTCGCCGTGCCGTAATCGACCGTCGCCAGCCAGCCGGCGTTGCAATGCGTCAGGATGTTGACCGGCCGATCGGGGTTTGCCGCGTGCAACGCGCGGATCAGCGGCAGGCCATGCTCGCCGATGCGCCGCGACATATCGGCATCTTCATCAGCGATCGCATCCGCCCTTGCAAAGGCGACGCGCGCTCGATCGCGCTCAGGCAGGTTGCGAACAGCCGCGAGAATCTCATCCAGCGCCCAGCGCAGATTGACAGCGGTCGGCCGTGTCGCGAGCAGCATGGCGTAATCGCGGTCGAGCGCGGCATCGGACGGATCGGCCGCCAGCGCCAGCGCCAGGCCATAAGCCGCCGTCGCGCCGATCAGCGGCGCGCCGCGCGTCCACATATCGCGAATGGCAATCGCGGCCGCATCGGCACTGCGCAGCTCGACCCAGCTGACCTTCCACGGCAGATCGCGCTGATCGAGGATGCGCGCGCCCTGCCCATCCTCGGTGCGCGCGATCGAGCGATGATGGACGCCGTTGATCTTCAAAACTTTACCTCGTCAAAACTGCGAATGTCGCCCGCGCCGCCATCGCGCGCGATCAGCAGCGCCGCCATCCCCGCTGCGCGCGCCGCATCGATTTCGGCCTGCACGTCGGAAAGAAACAGCACATCGCCTGCCGGCCGCGCCATCGCCTGCGCAATGGCGGCATAGCTCGCCGCGTCGCGCTTCGGCCCGGTGGTGGTGTCAAACCAGCCCGAAAACAGCGGCGTCAAATCGCCATAATCGGTGTGGCCGAACAGCAATTTCTGCGCGAAAACCGATCCTGAGGAATAAACATACAGCGCCAGCCCCTCGCTGTGCCAGCGCCGCAGCCCCGCCACGGCATCGGCATAGAAATGGCTGGTAAAGGCACCCGATTTGAAACCGCCTTCCCAGATCATTCCCTGCAAGGTCTTGAGCGGGGTGATCTTGCGATCCTCATCAATCCAGCGTTTCAGCGTCTCGATCGGGTCACCCGGCTCGATCGCCGCCACTTCCGCCAAAATCGGCGCGGTCTCGGCGGGATGCGCCGCGACATAGTCCGCCAGCCGATCGCGCGCATAGGGAAACAGCACATCGGCAACGAAGGAAATGCTCGAGGTCGTACCCTCGATATCGGTCAAAACGGCGCGGATCATGCGGTCAGGCGGCGGCGCGCTCAAGCCGGGGATAGCGTTGCGCGATATCGTCGCCGGTAAAGCGCGCGACCCAGCCATCGGGATTGATGAACAGCCGCAGCACGGTGAAATCGGGTTCTGCGCCGGTATCAAACCAGTGCGGCGTGCCGGCGGGCACCGAAATCAGGTCGCCCCGCTCGCACAGCACATTGAACACCCGATCGCCGATGTGGAGCGTGAACAGCCCGGCGCCATCAGCGAAAAAACGCACCTCATCTTCGGCATGGGTATGTTCTGACAGGAATTTCGCGCGTAACGCCTCCCGATTGGGATTATCGGGCGCGACCGACAGCGCATCGACCGAGCGATACCCCCCTTGCGCCTGCAACCGCTCAATCTCGGGCGCGTATGCCGCCAATATGTCGGCCTCGCTTGCCCCAGTCGGCAGATCGCGCGTGCCCCAGCGTTCAAACACCACGCCCACTTCGGCCAGATGCGCGGCAATCTGCGCGCCGTCCTGGGTATCGGTGATCAGCGTTGGCGATGCTGCATCCGTGAAAACCTGCAACCGGCTCATGCGCGGCTCCTTACCTTCAACTCATGAAGCTCGACTTCGGCGAGCCACTCCACGCCTTCGATGACGCGCTCTGCCTCATCAATGTCGCGGCCCCAACCATATAGCCCATGGCTGCGG
>CANJKQ010000205.1 GCA_947474905.1 Pseudomonadota bacterium
AATCACGATGGTGAAAATTCGGCGAGCCGGGCGGATGCGCCAACGCCCAATAGGATTTGGCGCCGTTTGCCTCCTCGATCACTGCCGAAACGCCGATCCGACTCTTGGCTGCCCAAGGTGCGATAAGGTCCAGTTCGACTCGCATAGAATAGCCTGTCACATCGCCCCAGCCCACGATCTTCGGCGCCTCCAATGGCAAGTCGCGCATTCCCGCGCGGTAGCCGTCAAACTTGTAAGCGGCCCAGCAGCCTGAGGGTGAGAAGTTGAATTCCTGATAGCCTTCATAACCGGAGCATTGGACGAACAACTCGAAGCAGGTGGTCTTCCAGAGCCCGTTGCGTCGTTCTGGTTGTTTGGGAGCCGGCAAAATCAAGTGACCGCTCGCAAACACCCGATATTCTATCGCCGTCGGCTCATACCCACTTGGCGAGAAGCGCGCGCGGACACGATCGACTGCGCCGGGGGGGGCATCGGGATGCGGAAGCAGGTTTAGCTCGATCACGCTCACCACTCTAGGAAATTACGGCCCGACACGCTACATCGCCGCCTCCCCATGGCCACCACTCTTCCCTCCCCGCCCAAGATCGGCATGGTGTCGCTGGGCTGTCCCAAGAATCTGGTCGACAGCGAGCGTATCCTCACCAAGCTGCGCAGCGATGGCTATGAGATGTCGGGCGATTATGCCGGCGCCGATGTCGTGCTGGTCAACACCTGCGGCTTTCTTGACAGCGCCAAGGAGGAAAGCCTGGAGGCGATCGGCGAGGCGCTGGCGGAGAATGGCCGCGTCATCGTGACGGGCTGCATGGGCAAGGAAGCCGAGGCGATCCGCGCGCGCTTCCCTAATGTCCTCGCGATCACCGGCGCGCATGAATATGAGCAAGTGGTGGGCGCGGTGCATGAGGCGGCGCCGGTGCCGCCCAATGCGTTCCTTAACCTGGTGCCCGAAAGCGGGCTGAAGCTCACCCCGCGCCATTACAGCTATCTCAAGATTTCAGAGGGATGCAATCACCGCTGCGCCTTTTGCATCATCCCGCAATTGCGTGGCGATCTGATCAGCCGCCGCCCCGACGCCATCCTGCGCGAGGCGGAAAAGCTGGTCGAAGCGGGCACGCGCGAGCTGCTCGTCATCAGCCAGGATACCTCGGCTTATGGCGTGGACATCCGTGACCAGAGCAGAACGTGGCGCGGGCGCGAGGTGCGGCCGCACATGACCGATCTCGCCGCCGCGCTGGGCGAACTGGGGGCCTGGGTGCGGCTCCACTATGTCTATCCCTATCCGCATGTCGACCAGGTCATCCCCTTGATGGCCGAAGGCAAGATCGTGCCCTATCTCGACATTCCGTTCCAGCACGCGAGCCCCAGCGTGCTGCGCGCGATGCGGCGGCCGGCGAATGAGGCGAAAGTGCTGGAGCGCATTGAGCGCTGGCGGGAGATTTGCCCCGACATCGCGATCCGATCGACCTTCGTCGTCGGCTTCCCGGGCGAAACCGAGGCCGATTTCGAATATCTGCTGCAGTGGCTGACCGAGGCCCGGCTCGATCGGGTCGGCGCGTTCCGTTTCGAGCCGGTCGAGGGGGCGCCTGCCAACGCGCTGCCCAACCCCGTGCCCGAGGCGGTGAAGGAGGAACGCTACGCCCGGCTGATGGCGTTAACCGCGCGGATTTCCGCCGAAAAGCTCGCCGCCAAGGTGGGCCGCACGATCGACGTGATCATCGACGCCGTCGATGCGGACAGCGGTGGCGCAACCGGGCGATCAAAGGCCGACGCCCCCGAGATTGATGGCGAAGTCCATCTGCGCAACGCCGGACATCTCGCGCCGGGCGACATTGTGTCGGTGGTGGTCGAGGATGCCGACGAGCATGACCTGTTCGGGGTTGCCATCCAGAGCTGACCTGCCGTTTCCGTAACGACGTAGCTTCGGTGGGCCCGCATGGTTAATCTGCGGCCATGGCGATGGGCCGAGTCTTTCAGCTGGCAGTGGCCGCCTCGATATGGGGTATCGCGGCGCCAGCGGCCGCTATGTCGGCGGCGCCCGTGCCGCGCTTGGCCGATCCGATTATCGACGCCGCCGCCGATGCCGCCGCCCGGGCGCGAGTCGATCCGCTGACGATCAACAATGACGATTTCCTGCGCATGCGCGATCCCGCGCTCTGGCGCGACCTGATGGTGGAACGCATCGGCTTCGTCGATGGCGCGACTGGTTGGCGCTTGTGGCGCATCGCCAACCGCCCGCGCCCCGCCGGGCCCCTCTGGATCATCCCGCACGACGATGAAAATGCGGCTTTCCTTGCCGCGATCCTCGCCGTCCATAGCTGGGGCGGAGTCGTCATGGCGGTCGATGCGGGCGCGCGCGATAGCGGTTATTCGGCGCGGTTCAGCGAGCCTTCCCAAAGCGGCGAGCGGCTGGATCCCAACCGGGTGTTCGGCGCCGCCCAGCCGCTATACACCGCCACGATGCTCGCCGACCGCCTGCCGCGACAGCGGCTGATCGTGGCGCTCCACACCAATGCCCGCGGCTATGACGCGCAATTGCCGCGCTGCCCTGGCGAGCCGCTGGTCGAAGGTGGAGCGGGCGATGTCTCCATGGCGCTGTGCACCGATCGGATGACGCCGCGGCGCCCCGCGCATTGGCGTTGGCCGTTTGATGACGACGATACGCTGGCGCTCCTCCCTCACCGCGCCGATCGCTCGCCGACCGCGCCCGGCTGGTGTGAAGCGCGGCTTGCCGCCGCCGGGTTCAATCTCGTCGATGAGCGGGTGCCGTTCAGCGATGGCTCGGCGTCCAATTATGCGGTGTTGCACGATATCGCTTATATCAATTTTGAAACGCGCGATCGCGGCAATGACGGTGCTGGGCTGGCCGAAGGACGGCAGCGGCTGATCGCGATGATCGATCGCGCGATGGCGCTGTGCGCGCCGGTGACTGGCGTCGATTTGCACCCATTCCGGCGTTGATCATGGCCAAGACAAGCCGCCCTGCTTTCTGCTAATCGGTACAAATGACGGATTTCGCCAAGCTGATCACCGCCGACAAGGGCGAGCCCGCCCGCATGATCGACATCGTCCATCCCCAGAAATTCGCCGATTGGCTGACCACTCAGCCGCCGCGCGTGCGGTCGCTGCTGGCGGCACAGACAATAACCGGCGGGGCTGGCAATCGCGCCATCCTGCCCGGCGAGGCGCCCGACGACTGGTCGGCGCTGCTCGTCTGCGACGAGGCTGAGTCGTCGCCCTGGCGGATGGCGTCGCTGGCGGAACATTTGCCGGCGGGCAGCTACCGGTTGCGCGCAGGCGCGGTCGGCGGCGCTGGGCTGGGCTGGCTGCTCGCCCAGCATCAGTTCGGCGCCTATCGCAAGGATAGCGGCGAAGGCCCCCGCGTCCTGCTGACCAGCGAACCCGCCCGCATCGAGGAAACCGTTCGGCTTGCCGCAGCGGTCGCCAAGGTGCGCGATCTCGTCAATCTGGGCGCGTCGGACATGGGCCCCGCCGAGCTTGAGGCCGAGGCGCAGGCGATGGCGAGCGCGCATGACGCAACCTTGACCGTGACGCGCGGTGACGCGCTGGCACAGGGTTATCCAATGATCCACGCCGTCGGCCAGGCCGCCAGTCGGGAGCGGGCGCCGCGGTTGATCGAGCTTGGCTGGGGCCATCCCGATCATCCGCGCCTTGCCATCATCGGCAAGGGCGTTTGCTTCGATTCAGGCGGGCTCGACATCAAGCCTGCGGCCGGCATGCGGCTGATGAAAAAGGATATGGGCGGCGCGGCGCACGCTTTGGCGCTGGCGGGCCTGGTAATGGCACTGCGCCTGAAGGTGCGGCTCCATCTGCTTGTTCCGGCGGTGGAAAACGCCATTTCCGCCAATGCGTTCCGGCCGGGTGACGTGCTGAAAACGCGCGCCGGGCTGACGGTCGAAAACACCAACACCGATGCGGAAGGCCGATTGATCCTGGGCGACACGCTGACCCGCGCCGGTGAGGAAAAG
>CANJKQ010000206.1 GCA_947474905.1 Pseudomonadota bacterium
CAGGCTGGTGGCGAGCACGTAAATGCTGCGTTCCAGCGCGGGCGGCACGACCCTGGTCCAGGCGCGCTTGAACCCCTGCCGCGCCATCACGCTATGCTGCAGCCCGAACAGCAGGATCAGCGCCGCGTCGACCGCCACCGCAGTGGCCATCGGCGCCTCAGGCCCGCGATCGACCGTGACCGGCAGCACGGGCAGCCCCGGCAGTACCGGCGGCGATGCCACAAAGCCGATCAGGTAAAGGAACGTCGCGAAAAAGACCGCGTAAATCGCGATCGCAATGGCGGCGTAGACGATGCGCATAACTGCCCCTCCCCAAGAACAATTGCCTTGGGGAGGGTAGCAGCGTTACATCAAAGGTCAAATTGGTGCCAGATCGGCCTTATGCCGATAGGGCTGCCGCCCGCGCTTACTTGATCGCGGCGAGGTCGGTCGCGACCTTCTTGAGCAGATCGTCGGTCAGCGCGCCGTTGGACAGCGGCTGCAGCGCGCGCAGGCTCATCGACTTGAACTGGTCGAACGCCGGATGGCTGGTCAACGGCGGAATGTCGGCGTCGATCACGGCCTTGCCCTTGGGATCGGCAACGATCGTCTCGATCGGCGTGTCGAGCGAGAATTTGGTGGCGGCCGGCGCCGTGGGGGCAGCAGGCGCGGTCGGCGCGGTCTGCGCCAGCGCGGGGGTCGCGGCCGTCAAAGCAAGCAGAGCAATGGCGAGCGACTTCATCAGGGCATCCTTCTCCATGCCGGGGGCGCGAGTCGCCGCCGGGTCTCGACCGGTAGCTTAACGCAACGCTTGTGGCGGAACAAAGGCGCCGCGCATCGCGACGTCCCCAGCCGGATCAATTGACCCGGGCGAGTCCGGCAATGGCGCGATCGACCAGCGGCCTGTCGGCGGCGGCATCATGCCGTTCCGCGATAATCGTCGCGGCGGCGCGCGCAGCAGCGGCGGCGGCGGTGGCGCGCACCTCGGCAATCGCGGCGCGTTCGGCGGCGGCGATCTTGTCCTCGGCCATCTTGGCGCGGCGCTGCGCCAGATCGGCGGCGTCGGTTTCGGCCTTGGCGATCAACGCCTTGGCTTCTTCCTCGGCATTGGCCACAATGGCGGCGGCATCGCCCGCGCTTGCTTCGTTACGCGCCTTTGCCTCGGCCAACAGCGCCTCCGCCTCAGCCCGCAGCTTGGCGGCTTCGTCAAGCTGACGCTTGGTTTCCGCGATCCGCGCGTCGAGCGTTTCGGTTATTTTCTGCGGCGCCTTGCCGAAGAAAATCGCGAGCAGGATGAAAATCGTCAGGCCGATATAGACCCAGCCCTCGGCATCAAAGCCGAACAGCGTCGGACCTTCGGCATGCACGGCGCCCGCGCCGGCGGTGAGCAATTCGAACATCTTCCGCGCTCCCCCTCAGCCCAGTGCCGCGCGCGCGGCGGCGGTGGCGGCGGCGTCGCTCGGCCGAGCGCCGGTCAGCTTGTCGACAATCGTCGCGGCGGCATCAGCGGCGACCGCCTCAATTTCGGCAAGCGCCTTGGTACGCGCCGTCGCCAGCGCCGCGTCAGCTGCCTTGGCCTTGCTATCAAGCGCGGCATTGGCATTTTTCAGCCGCGCCTCGACCTCGGCACTGGCCTTGCTGCGCGCTTCGCCAACCAGCGCGCGCGCGCGGTCCTGTGCGGCAGCAACGCCCGCCTCATAATCGGCGCGCATCGCATCGGCATGCGCCTTGGCTGCTTCTGCCTGCGCGATGTCGCCCGTCACCTTGTTTTCGCGCTCGACCATCACCTTGCCCAGCTTGGGCAGGGTCGGGCCGACGATCCCGAAATAGAGAATGACGAAAAACACCGCCAGCCAGAAGACCTGCGGCCAGAATACCGTACCGAAATCAAACTGAGGCAAGGCGCGATCCGATCAGCCGAAAGTTGCGATGCTCAGCGGAAAGCGAGCACGAAAGCGATAACCGCCGCGATCAGGCCGAGCGCTTCGGTCACCGCGAAGCCGAAGATCACGCGGCCGCCCAGCTTGTGGTCGGCTTCGGGATTGCGCGACACGCCGTTCAGATACTGACCAAAGATGTTGCCGACGCCGATAGCCGCAAAGCCGGCGCCCATCGCCGCCAGGCCCGCACCGATCTTAGCTGCAGTTGCCACGTCCATTTGAGTTTCCTTCTTTTGAAATTACAGAATGTTAGTGAAGATTGATCGCGTCGTTCAGATAAAGCGACGCGAGCAGCGCGAAAACATAGGCCTGCACCACCGCGATCAGCAGCTCGAGCGCGCACAGCGCGACGCTGACGCTAAGCGGCACCAGGCCCAGCACATAAGGCAGCGCGCCGATCGATCCCAGTGCGACCACAAAGCCGCCAAACACCTGCAACAGCACGTGCCCTGCCGTCATGTTGGCGAACAGACGAATGGCAAGCGTGAACGGGCGGCTGAGGAACGAAAGAATCTCGATCACGAACACGAAAGCGCCGATGAAGACATTGGTCCCGGCTGGCCAGAAGAGCGAGAAAAAGTGTAGCCCGTGCTTGGCGAAGCCAACGATGCACACCGTCACGAACACGATCAGCGCTAGACCGAAGGTGACCGACACATGGCTGGTCGGCGTGAACGTGCCCGCCCAGGGAATGAGGCCCAGCAGGTTGCAGACCAGCACGAAGATGAAGATCGTAAAGATCAACGGCGCGAAGCGGCGCCCTTCCGGCCCGACATTGTCGTCAAGCATCGTGCGCACGAAATCATAAAGATATTCGACCGCCGCCTGCATCCGCCCGGGGACCAGTTGCGGCCGCGCGGTGCCGATGAACAGGAAAGCGGCAATCGCCACGGTCGCCACCGCCATCCACAGCGCGGAATTGGTGAACGACACGTCATGCCCCGCCAGCATCAGCGGCTGCAGCGTCTTAATCGCAAACTGTTCCATCGGGCCGGCCATATCGGTCGCCTTCAATCCTTCGTCTTGGGGTCGGAGGCAGCGTCGAACTGCGACGAGTCCTGCATCGCCCGGTAAACCGCGCCGGCAAAGCCCAGCAGCAACATGCCGATCAGGGCAAAGGGCTTGGTGCCAAGCCCGGCATAAGTGTCGATGCCATAGCCAATGGCGGCCGACACCAGCACCATGCCGACAAATTCGATCGCGACCGACCAGCCGCGCGTCTCGGCAATCTTGTCAGCCACGGCCGGACGCTCAGCCGCCGCCTTGGCGCGCGCGATGCGGGCGCTCAAGTCGTCTGAACCGTTCTGGCGATCGTCTGCCAACGCGAAACCCACAGCCCATCCTGATAAGAAAATGCCGCCGCTGTTGGTGCAGGCGGCGACAGCTGGCGATGAGGAAGCCCCCAAAGCGCGGCCCGTTTAGAAAGCACCGGGGGCCAAGTCAACAGTGGGGCGATGGAGGTTGTAAAGGCGCAATCATCGGCGCACCTCATTATTTATCGTCACCCCGGGCTTGACCCGGGGTCCCGCTTCTTCGAGCGCTTCGATTTAGCGGGACCCCGGCTCAAGGCCGGGGTGACGAAGGAAGGAAAGCGGTTCCTTCCACGCGCGCAACGGATTGCCCCTGCCCCGCCACCCGACTAACCACTCCGCATGACCGCGCCGCCCCCCGATCATCACGGCCACCGCGCCCGGCTGCGCCAGCGGCTGTTGAGCGCGGGCGGCGAGGCGTTTGCCGATCACGAGTTGATCGAATATCTGCTCGGTCTTGCCATCCCCCGCCGCGACACCAAGCCGCTCGCCAAGCGGTTGCTCACCCGATTTGGCGGCCTTGCCGGCCTGCTCGCGGCGGATGCGGCGACGCTGGCGCAGGTCGATGGCATGGGGGAGGCATCGGCCGCAGCGATCCGGCTGGTGCAGGCGATCCTCAGCCGCCAGTTGAAAGCGCAAGTGCTCAACCGGCCGGTGCTCGGCAATTGGCAGGCGCTGATGGATTATCTGCGGATTGATCTGGCTGGTCGCACCCGCGAGGCGTTTCGCGTGCTCCACCTCAATTCGCGCA
>CANJKQ010000207.1 GCA_947474905.1 Pseudomonadota bacterium
GAAGGCAGCACCGGCGAGATCGGGCTTGAATCCGACCTCCAGAAATGGGGGGTGGATTTCGACGCGACGTGGCTGAGCCAGTGCCTGGATGATACGTGCAGGCTGGGCATCAAGTTCGTCCGCCAGGGCACGATCCTGCGCGGCCGGCAAAAATTCCTGGCAAATAACAACATCACCCTGGCCGATCTGCAGGGCGACTTCGCCGAGGCACAGGGCGAGGCCAAGACGTTGATCGACGAAGCCCAGCAGCGCCACACCGCGACCGCAGCAAAAAGCTTCGGAGTGCTGATTCAGGCCATCTGGTCGAAGCAATGTTCGGACAAAATCTGCCTCGACAAGGTGGCGGGCATCGTCAAGTTCGAGATGCTCGAAATGAATGCCCGGCAAAAGCAGAATCCGGACTTGTCGACGACCGATATTCTGCAGCAGGTCGGCAAAATCTATACGCCCATATACGAGAAGGAAATCGACGCGTCGAAGGCGCGGGCGACCGCCGCCGCCGCGGTGCCGCCTGCCGTGAAGAGCACCCGATTGCCTGCGCCGCGCCTCATTGGCGGCCGACCGCAACCCATCCCGCGCTGAGCAGGCTGGCGAGCGACGAACAAGAAAAGGGGCGGTCCATCGCTGGGCCGCCCCTTTCCAGGTGATCGCTTCCGGATCGCGGCTGGCAGGGGCAATGCCCCCGCCATCGGTCGGTGCCGGGGCACCGCCGATATGCCGTTCGGGCTTACTTGATCTCGACAGTCGCGCCGGCTTCTTCCAGCTGCTTCTTGATCTTTTCGGCCTCGTCCTTCGACACGCCTTCCTTGACGGCCTTGGGCGCGCTTTCGACCAGCGTCTTGGCTTCGGTCAGGCCGAGCTGGGTGATCGCGCGGACTTCCTTGATGACGTTGATCTTCTTGCCGCCGTCGCCCGTCAGGATGACGTCGAATTCGGTCTTTTCTTCGACGGCCGGGGCCGCGCCGCCACCGGCACCGCCGGCAGGCGCCGCAACCGCAACAGCGGCCGCCGCAGTAACGCCCCACTTCTCTTCGAGAAGCTTGGACAATTCGGCCGCCTCAAGGACGGTCAGTTCGCTCAGCTGGTCAACCAGCGCGTTCAGGTCTGCCATTTAATGTCTCCAATCTGTTCGTCACCCCAGCGAAAGCTGGGGTCTTGTGCCTTCAAACGATCCCAGCTTTCGCTGGGATGACGCCAATTTTATGCCGCTTCTTTCTCGCTATAGGCCTTGAGCACGCGCGCGAGTTGCGCCGCCGGTGCCTGCGTGACCGCGGCGAGCTTCTGGGCCGGAGCCTGAAGCAAGCCGACCAGTTTGGCCCGCAGTTCATCCAGCGACGGCATCGTCGCCAGCGCTTTCACGCCATCCACGTCGAGAAGCGTCGCGCCCATCGACCCGCCGACGATTTCGAACTTGTCGTTCGTCTTCGCGAAATCGACCGCCACCTTGGCAGCCGCAACGGGATCAACGGAAGTGGCAAGACCGACCGGCCCGGTGAGCATATCGCCCAGCGCGAGATAATCGGTGCCACCCAACGCGATTTTGGCAAGCTTGTTCTTCGCAACCTTGTAGGTCGCGCCAGCGTCGCGCAGCTTGTTCCGAAGGTCGGTCGATTGCGCGACCGTCAGCCCGTGATTGCGGGTCACCACGACCACGCTGACTTCGGAAAAAGTCTTGTTCAGCTCGGCGACGAACTCGGCTTTTTGAGCACGATCCATGCCATTCTCCACGTTCACATGACCTGCCACGGCGTAAACGCCAGGACAGGCTGGTTATCCGGACGCGAAGCCAAGGGGACACGTCCCCAGGCCGCGCAGCCGGGTTGTCCGTTCGATTGGGGCATGGGACGCCTGGGCACGCCAGATAGGGCGGCTGACAGCAGACCGGGGGACGCATCGCACGCGCGGAACCGGTGTAAAATCCATTCCCCGTCTATGGCAGGAGATTAAGCGGGGAGCCCGCACCTGCCGTCTCGGACGGAAATCCGCTGGGCCAAGCCCGGCGGATGCGGGCGGGCCAATACGACAATCGGTGGATAAGTCAAGCGCGGGCGGGCCAAAGCGTAAGAACCAATTTGGCGCGCGGAACGACTGGACAAGCGCCGCCCGGCTTGCCAGCGTCGCCGCCAATATCCTGCTAAACCTTGCCAAACTGGCCTTTACCCGGGGAAATAATAAGATGCGTCGTGTTGCGCTGTTGCTGGCTGGTACGTTCATCGCAAGCGGCGGCTGGGCGCAATCCGCGCCGCCGCCGCCGGCGGCACCCGCCGCGTTGCCCGCCGCCGCCACGCCGATCCCGGCGCCCGCCACCGCCACCGATATTCCCCGCCAGCATGGCCGCTGGGCGCAGGATTATACCGGGCGCCAGGCCGACCCCGCCGTGCGCTTTGGCACGCTGCCCAATGGCCTGCGCTACGCGATCATGCACAACGACACGCCGAGCGGGGCGGTGTCGATGCGCATGCTGATCGGGTCAGGCTCGCTCAGCGAGCGCGATGATGAGCACGGGGTCGCGCATTATCTTGAGCATATGGCGTTTCGCGGCAGCACCAACGTGCCCGATGGCGAAGTCGTCCATCTGCTCGAACGCCAGGGATTGACCTTTGGCGCCGATACCAATGCCGGCACGACCTTTGATTCGACCGTCTATCAGTTCGATTTTCCCAAGGCGGATCAGGCCGCGATGGACACTGGCCTGATGCTGTTCCGCGAAATTGGCGGACGGCTGAAGATCGACCCCGCATTGGTCGGGGCAGAACGCGGGGTGATCCTGTCCGAGGAGCGGCTGCGCGCAACGACTGCGGCTGCGGCGCTGAAAGTCCAGCTTGATCTGACGCTCGCGGGCACCGGGGCCGAAACACGGTTTCCCGTCGGCGGCACGATTGAGAGCATCAATGCCGCCACGCCTGAAAAACTGCGGCGTTTCTACCAGGCCAATTATCGCCCCGAAAATGCGGTGATCGTGATCGTCGGGGCAATCGATCCTGCCGCCATTGAAGCCGCTATTCGTCAGCGCTTCGGCGACTGGCGTGGCGTTGGCCCGGCTGATCCCTTCCCGGCGCGTCCCCCCAAAATCGGCCCGGTCTATGCGCGCACCTATCTGAACGGTGGCGCCAGCGAGCAGCTGACCGTCAACTGGACCCGGCCGATCGATCCGCGCGCCGCAACGCTCGGCCGCGAACGCGACGATCTGTTGCGGGTGATGGGGCTGGGGGTGCTCAACCTGCGGCTGCGCGAAGCGGCACAGCAGCCAGGCGCGCCGTTCACTGCCGCCACTGCCAACACCAATTCCCTGTTCGGTAGCGCCGAAGTAACGACGCTTGGCATCGTGCCTGTGCGCGGCAAGTGGAAAGAGGCGCTGGACGCGGCGATGACCGAACAGCGCGTGCTTGCCCGCGACGGCATCAGCGCGGCCGATGTCGCGCGCGTCACGGCGATATTGAAGCCCGGCTTTCAGGCGCGCGTCGATGGCGCCGCCACCCGGCAAAACGCGGCGCTGGCCAATGCCATTGTGGGAGAAGCGAAAAGCGACGCGCTGTTCACCAGCCCGGCGCAGGACCTCGACGAGCTCACCGCTCAATTGGCGACGGCAACGCCACAGGCAATAACGGAGGCGTTCCGCCAGGCCTTTACCGGCGCCGGGCCGCTGGCTTTCCGCGCGTCGAGCGATCTGGCCAGCGGGGGCGATGCGGCATTGTCGCTGGCGCTCGATCACGTTCAGGCCAAGGCCTTGCCAAGCGCGGTGGCTGACACGAGCGTGGTCTGGCCCTATCAAAGCTTCGGCGCGCCTGGTCGCGTGGTTCGCCGGGTGGCGGCAGAGGACGGTTCCACCCGTGTCACCTTCGCCAATGGCGCGCTGTTGTCGGTCAAGCCGACCAAGTTCGCCGCCAATGGCGTGACGATTGGCGTGACCTTTGGCCAGGGGTTGCTGGGCCTGGCGCCGA
>CANJKQ010000208.1 GCA_947474905.1 Pseudomonadota bacterium
AAGGTATTGGTGCCCAGCCCGTCAATGGGCGATCTGTTGCGCGACTGGGGCGTGACGACGCCGATCGGCATCTGGTCGCGCGGGATCAACCATGATCGGTTCAATCCGTCGCGGCGCGACCTTGCCTGGCGGCGGTCGCTCGGCATTGGCGACGATGAAATAGCCGTCAGCTTTCTCGGACGGCTGGTGCTCGAAAAGGGTCTCGGCATTTTTGCGGATGTCGTCGCGACGCTCAAGGCGCGCGGCGTGCCGCACAAGGTGCTGGTGATTGGCGAAGGGCCAGCGCGCAGCTGGTTTGCCGATCAGGTTCCCGACGCCGTGTTCACCGGCTTTTTGTCGGGCAATGATCTGGGTCGCGCGGTTGCGAGCATGGACGTTTTGTTCATGCCGAGCACGACCGAAACCTTCGGCAATGTGACGACCGAAGCCATGGCAGCGGGCGTGCCCGTTGTCGCGGCGCGGGCAACCGGGTCGATCGACCTCGTACAGCACGGGATTACGGGCTTTCTGGTACCGCCCACCGATGTCGCCGCCTATGCCGATGCGATCCAGCGGCTGATCGAGGATCCGGCGTTGCGCACGGCTGCGGGCCGGGCCGGCCATGTGGCCGCCCAGCCCTATATGTGGGACAAGGTCAACGCCGCTGTGCTCGACGCGTATCTCGCGTTGATGCGAGAAGGCGGCAAATAAATCCTCCCCATTCATGGGGAGGATTTGGGATTACCCCAGCCGTTCGATCTTCTGTGCGGCTTCGTCGATCAGCGCGACAATGTCGTGGAGCTGATCGTCGGCGAGTTCGCCCTGGGCGAATTTGTTCCACAGCACGCTGCGCAGATTGTGCATCGCGCGCCGCACCGATGTCGCATCGGTCCGCGCCCGCGCCGCGCCCAGTTCAGCGAGCCGCGCGAACAGGGCCTCAACCTCCTCGGCCCGCTCGGCGAGATGCTGGCGACCAGCCTCGGTCGCGGCGAACTGCTTTTTGGCGCCTTCGGACTTGCTGTCCTCGATCAGGCCCATATCGTCGAGCAAGGTCAGCGTCGGATAGACGACGCCCGGGCTCGGCGCATAGGCACCGCCGGTCAGGTTCTCGATCTCGCGGATCAGGTCATAGCCGTGGCGCGGCGTATCGGCGATCAGCTTGAGCAGGATGAGGCGCAATTCGCCGCCATCGAACATGCGGCGACGACCGCCGCGCCCACCGGGACCGGCTTCGCTCGCTTCCCAGCGAACTTCGAACGGACCCCAGCGGCGCGAGCCGCCATGCATGCCCTTGGGACCGCAGCCATGGCCGCGATAAGTGTAAAACATGATGTGTTCTCCGTGTTTCATGATGCAGCGAAGATATATCTTGAAAGGGTCGATGCAAGGTGGGGCTGCAAATATTTTTCGCGCAGCCTATCTTGGCGGCGATGGCCGATCTGTTCGCCGCTGACCCTGAACCGGCGCCCGCCGCATCGGCGACGGCCCCGCTGGCCGACCGCCTGCGGCCCGTAGCCTTGAGCGATGTCGTCGGCCAATCGCATTTGACCGGGCCCGACGGCGCGATCGGGCGGATGGTCGCGGCCGGCCGGCTTTCCTCGATCATCCTGTGGGGGCCGCCCGGCACCGGCAAGACGACGATCGCGCGGCTGCTTGCCGATGCGGTGGGTCTGCGCTTCGTCGCGATTTCGGCGGTTTTCTCGGGCGTCGCCGACCTCAAGAAAGCGTTCGCCGAGGCAAAGGACCACGCCCGCGCGGGCCAGCGCACGCTGTTGTTCGTGGACGAAATCCACCGCTTCAATCGCGCGCAACAGGACGGTTTCCTGCCCTTTGTCGAGGACGGCACGGTGACGTTGGTCGGCGCGACGACGGAAAATCCGAGCTTCGAGCTCAACGCCGCGCTGCTCAGCCGCGCCCAAGTGCTGATCCTCCACCGGCTCGATGCTGCCGCGCTTGGCCAGTTGCTGGACCGTGCCGAGGCGGAAATGGGCCGTCCCCTGCCCCTTACCCCCGATGCGCGCGACGCCCTGATCGCGAGCGCGGATGGCGATGGTCGCTTTCTGCTCAACCAGGCGGAGACGCTGTTTTCGGTGAGCTTTGACGCGCCGCTCGACCCTGCGGGGCTGGGCCAGTTCCTCCAGCGCCGCGTCGCGGTCTATGACAAGGATCGCGAGGGGCATTACAATCTCATCTCCGCGCTGCATAAGTCGCTGCGGGGATCGGACCCGCAAGCCGCGCTTTATTATCTCGCGCGAATGCTCGTCGCTGGCGAAGAGCCGCTCTACGTGCTGCGGCGCATTACCCGGTTTGCGAGCGAGGATATCGGCCTTGCCGACCCGCAAGCGCTGGTCCAGTGCCTCGCCGCCAAGGATGCCTATGAGTTTCTGGGATCGCCCGAAGGCGAACTCGCGATTGTGCAGGCGTGCCTCTATTGCGCGACCGCGCCCAAATCCAATGCGGCCTATCGCGCGCAGAAAGCGGCGTGGCAATCGGCAAAGGAAACGGGATCGCTGATGCCCCCCGCCCATATTCTGAACGCGCCGACGCGGCTGATGAAGGACATCGGCTATGGCAAGGGCTATGCCTATGATCACGACACGGATCAGGGCTTTTCCGGCGCCGATTACTGGCCAGCGGGCATGTCGCCAGCCACCTTCTACACCCCGGTTGATCGCGGCTTTGAACGCAAGATCAGCGAACGGCTGGCCTATTGGGATGATCTTCGGCGCGGGCGGCGGGAAAACGGCTGATGTTCGGTTGGGAAGACGCCGTCGCTTTTGCCCTGTCGCTGCCCGAGACTGAACGCGGCACGCATTATGGCCAGGACGCCGTGAAAGTGACGTCAAACGGTCGCGCGTTCCTGAACGTGGGGCATGAGCCGGCAACCTCATTCGTGCTGGCACTCGACCTCGATACGATCGAGCTGCTCAAGGAAACCGATCCCGCCAGCTTCTGGCAAAGCCCGCATTATCAGGGGTGGCCGGCGGTTCTGTGTCGCTACGACGCGCCCGATCCCGATCGCGTCCGCGCGATGATCGCGCAATCCCGCGACTGGACGGCGGCACGACCGAAAACGCGCGCGCGCAAGCCGACGTGACTCATTTCCAGCATTTTGCCGCGATCGACTGGTCTGGGGCGGTGGGCGAACGGCTGCGCGGCATTGCGGTGGCGATGTGTACGCGGGGTTCGGCGGCGCCCGTGTTGGTGCGGCCTGGACATGTCTGGAGTCGGCTGGAAATCGTCGAGTGGTTGACGCGCGACATGCCGGCCGACACGCTGGTTGGGCTGGACCTTGGCCCTGCCCTGCCCTTTGCCGATCATGGCGCCTATTTCCCCGGTTGGCGGGATAGCCCGCCCGACGCCCGCGCTTTATGGGCAAGCGTCGAACGGATTTCCGCCAACGACCCGCATCTCGCCGTGTCCAGCTTCGTCGATCATCCTGAAGTCGCACGGCATTTCCGCCGCCATGGCGGGCGGCTGGGGGATCGTCATCCGGGCGGGGCGGGGCGATTGCGCGTGACCGAGCTTGCCCAGCGCGAACAAGGCCTTAACCCCTATAGCAACCTCAACCTGGTCGGCGCCGCGCAAGTGGGAAAATCGAGCCTGACCGGCATGCGCGTTCTCCACCGCGTGCAGGACCGGCTGCCCATCTGGCCGTTCGATCCGTTGCCGCGCCAGGGCTCGCTGATTGTCGAAATCTACACCAGCATCGCCGCGCTCGCCGCCGGTCGCGCCAAGGGGCGGACCAAGATGGTGACGATGGAGGCCCTCAACGCCGCGCTGACTCACCCCGCCATCGCCAGTGATCCCATCCTCGGCCATGGCGCGATCGACGATCATAAAAGCGATGCCCTGCTGACGAGCGCCTGGTTGCGCGCCGTCGCCGATACGCCATCGCTGTGGCGCCCTGCCCCGCTGTCCCCCATCCTCGCCGCAACCGAGGGC
>CANJKQ010000209.1 GCA_947474905.1 Pseudomonadota bacterium
CCCGCCCGGCGCGCCATTGCGACAAATTCCGGCACGGCAAAGCTCTCATGCCGTACCTGCACCGCATGGCGCAGCGGCACGCCGGCATGGGCCGTGGGCAGCAGGTCCAGAAACGCACCGAAATCCGCCGCGTCAAATTTCTTGGTTGCCATGAATTGCCACAGGATCGGCCCCAGCTTGGCGCCCAGCTCGGTCAACCCCTGGTTGACGAACCGCTCAATCGACTCGCCCGCCTCGGCCAGCACTTTGCGGTTGGTGCAGAATCGCGACGCCTTGACCGTAAAGACAAAGCCGTCGGGCACCGCTGCTGCCCAACCGGCAAAGGTCGCCGGTTTGAAACCCGAATAATAGGTGCCGTTGATTTCGATCGCGGTCAGCCTGGCGGCGGCATAGTCAAGCTCGCGCTTCTGCGGCCATTTGGCGGGATAAAAGCTGTTGCGCCACGGCTCATAGGTCCAGCCGCCGATGCCGACGCGAATCGCGGGTGTTGTCATAACCTGGGGGTAGCAAGGCCGCGCCCGGGTGGCTTCCCGAATTTCGTCGTGAAGGCATTTTGGCCAAGGGCGCTGTCCTAATCCCGGGTCCGCCTTTATGGGGCGGGCAAGTGTTCTTGGCCGTTACCGGAGCCGCTCCCGCCAGGGTCCGTCGCGCGGGGGATCGCCGTTTTTACAGGGCTCATGGTCAGTGCGAACATTAGGGAACATTCGCCAAAAAGTGCTTATAAATCGCTGGCTTAAGGTCAGAAGGCCAAAGGATGAGAATCTGAAGTGAGGGGCGCGCCGACGCTGCTGGTTCTTGCGACATCGGCCGCGCCGCCGCAACGCCCGGATTTGCTGGCATTTATTTCTGCGTGTCGGCTGGAGCGGGCGAAGGGATTCGAACCCTCGACCCCGACCTTGGCAAGGTCGTGCTCTACCCCTGAGCTACGCCCGCTCTGGCGCACATACCGGCACGGCGCTGTAAAATCAGGGCCGGCTGGAGGGTGAGGCGCGGCGGTTAGCATCGGCCATGGGGCTTGGCAAGGGGCAAGTCATCGCCGCGACGCCGTCATCGAAAAGGCTTGGCTTCGCAGGCAAAGCCACCACATAAGGCAAGAGTGCAGCGCAGCGTAGGAGCATAGCTTGGCGACCCTGGGGATGAGCAGTACCGAACGTGAGGCGGTCGAGGCGTTCCGTCGCGACGTCGTCGAACCGTCGATGACCAAGCTCGTCATCATCGATTTCTGGGCGGAATGGTGCGGGCCGTGCAAGGCGCTCGGCCCCGTGCTTGAGAAGGTTGCGGCCGCCTATGCCGACAAGGGCGTGGTGCTCGCTAAGATTGATACCGACAAAAACCAGTTCATCGCCGCGCAATTCCAGATCCGCTCCATCCCGACGGTTTACGCGATGTTTCAAGGTCAGCTGGTCGCCGACCTGACCAATGCCCGCACCGAGTCGCAATTGCGCCAGAGCCTAGATCAGTTGCTGCGCCAATTGCCCGTCGATTCGGCTGAAGCGGCGCAGGAAGCCGAGCTTGAGCCGCTGATCGCGATGGGCGAGCAAGTGCTGGCAGAAGGCGATGCCGCGCGGGCGCTGTCGATTTTCGATCAGCTCGCCGATATGGCGCCCGAGCATCCCGGGGTAGCGGCGGGCCGTGTCCGCGCGCTGATCGCCGCAGGCCGTGCTGACGAGGCCGATGCCGCGCTGGCCGCGCTGCCTGCCGAGGTGGCGGCGCTGCCCGAGCTTGCCCAGGCGAAAGCGGCGCTGGCGCTGGCCCGCGAGGCGCAGCCGGTCGACGATCTGGCGGGGTTGGTGCAGCGTGTCGCCGCCAATCCCGATGATCTGGAGGCGCGGTATGAACTGGCGGGCGGCCAGATGGCGGCGGGCGATCGCGACGCCGCTGCCCAGACGCTGCTCGATCTGATCGCGCATGATCGCGAGTGGAATGATGGCGCCGCGCGCCAGCGGTTGCTCAAGCTGTTTGAGGCTGTGGGCCTGGAAGACCCCTGGGTATCGGCGCAGCGGCGCAAGCTGTCCGCGATTTTGTTCGGATGATGGCGACCCGTGCCACCACCCGGCTGTCAATTTTCCCGCTGCCGGGGGCGTTGCTGTTTCCGCGCCTGCATTTGCCGCTGCACATTTTTGAACCCCGCTATCGCGCCATGATGAGCGACTCGCTGGCGCGCGACCGGCGCATCGGCATGATTCAACCGCGCCCCGATTTCGCCGGCGGGGATGACGACACGCCCGCCCTGTTCGACATGGGGTGTGTGGGCCGCATCGCCCAGTTCGAAATGCTCGATGATGGCCGCTACAATCTGGTGCTGGAAGGGTTGACGTTGTTCCGCGTGGTGCGCGAACTCGACGTGACGACCCCGTTCCGCCAGGTTGAGGCAGAATTGTTGCCGCCCCCCGGGGAGGAGGCCGAAATCCTTTCGCTCGGCAATCGCGCGGCGCTGGAAATGGAATCGCGCCGCTTTGCCGACAGCCAGGGCTATGCCGTCGATTGGGATTCGGTGGCGCGGCTGGATGACGAGGCGCTGGTCAACGGGGTCGCGCAGATTGCGCCGTTCGACATTGCCGCCAAACAGGCCCTGCTCGAGGCGAGCGACCTCGACACGCGCTGCGATTTGCTCATTCAGCTGATGCAGTTTTTCGGGCGCCACGATGGTGATGATCGCGTGACGCTGCAATGAACGCTCGGCGCCGCAAGCGCGGCCATTATGCCGGCGCGATGATGGTCTGGCTGTTCTTCGCGGATCTGTTCGACCCCAAACGGGCGGCCGCGATTGAGCAGATCGCGACGGATCGCCGGACCGGCAATCCGGTGGCGCGCGATGCCGCGGTCGGTGCGGCGCGGCCAAGCGATGGCGTGGCTGTCCGGCCAATCGAATAGGGGAGAGCGTTTCCCCATCCGGCTTCGGCTCCGACGGGGCGGCCGATCCTCCCGCTGTTCAGGCCGGTCGCTTGGCGCGGGGGCGTTTTGCCGGTTCGGGGGCGACGACGTCGCTCGGCAACACTGTCTCGTCCTCGCGAACGGGGTCGATCGCGGGCGCCTCAGCCAATGCGTCTGCCCGGGCTGCTGAATAGCCCAATGTGGCGTTGCGCTTCACCCGCCCCGCGACATCGGCGACCAGATAAAGCGGGCGGTGCTTTGATTCGACATAGAGCCGGCCCAGATATTCGCCGATCATGCCGATCGCGAACATCTGCACCGCGCTCAGCACCACGACAACCAGCATCGTCGAGGTCCATCCCTGGACATGGCTGCCCGCGAAATAGCCCCAACCGATATAGAAGAGCAGCAGCAGCGACGCTGCACCCAGCAGCACCGAGGCATGGCTGGCAAAGCGCAGCGGCGCGGTCGAAAAGCCGGTAATCGCGTCAAGCGCAAAGCGGATCATCTTGGCGAGCGGATATTTGGTTTCGCCCGCATGCCGCTCGGCGCGGTCATAGGGGAACGGCACCTGGCGGAAGCCCACCCACGCCACCATGCCGCGAATGAAGCGCGCCTGTTCGGGCATCGCCAGAAAGGCATCGAGCGCGCGCCTGCTCATCAGCCGGAAATCGCCGGTGTCGAGCGGGATCGGCGTATCGGTGATATGGTCGAGCGCGCGATAGAAAGCCGCCGCCGTCGCCTTCTTGAACAGCGTTTCGCCCTCGCGCTTGCGGCGCACGGCATAGACGACATCGGCTTCCTCGCGCGCCATCGTCTCGCGCATGGCGGAAAGCAGCTCGGGCGGGTCCTGCAAATCGGCGTCGATGATCAGGATCTGCTCGCCCGCGCACAGATCGAGCCCCGCGGTCAGCGCGAGTTGATGGCCGTGATTGCGCGACAGGTTGACCGCGACGAGATGCGGGTCTTCGGCCGCGATGCGCTGCATGACGCGCCAGCTGTCGTCGCGCGACCCATCATTGACGAAGACGATCTCATAATCGTCG
>CANJKQ010000210.1 GCA_947474905.1 Pseudomonadota bacterium
AAAGCGCGCAGCCGGGGCGGCGCGGGGTGCAGACCATCGCGCCCAGATCCATCATTGCCTGCGCAAAATCGCCCGCGCGCGCGGCGGGCGTGATGCTGTCGGTCAGCGCGTAAAGCTGGCCGCGCGCGGTCGGCAATGGGTCGGCGAGCGCGAACAGCCGGGCCACAACGCGCGCGACATTGCCGTCGATCACCACCGCGCGCGCGCCAAACGCAATCGCCGCGATCGCGGCGGCGGTATAGTCGCCAATGCCGGGCAGGGCGCGCAGGTCAGCCTCGGTTGCCGGGAAGCGGCCGCCGTGCCGCGCCACCACAGCGCGTGCGCAGGCCAGCAAATTGCGCGCGCGGGCATAATAGCCAAGGCCCGCCCACGCGGCCATCAGCGCATCGTCCGGCGCCCCCGCCAGATCGCCAACCGTCGGCCAGCGCGCCACAAAGGCGACAAAGCGTGACCGCACGGTGGCGACCGTCGTCTGCTGCAGCATGATTTCGGACATCCACACCCGATAGGGGTCGGCGCGCTCGCCCGGCCTGGCGCGCCACGGCAAGTCCCGCGCATGCCGGTCATACCAGCCGAGCAGCGCGGGCGCGATGGCGGCGGGATCGGTGAGCGGCGGAGGCAAAGCGGCGGCGGGCACGGATGGTCCTTGGCGAAGCCTGCGTCGCTATGGCATGGGGGCATGATGAGCAAGAGCGGCAGTCGCCTGTCCACCCCGTCCAAGGCCTCACCCCCGCCCGATCAGCGTCGTGGCGGGCCGGCGCGTGCGGTGGCGGATTTGCTGCCCGATATCGGCGGCGCGGCGTTTCGGCGCTTTGGCTTCGTCCAGCAATCGATCGTCAGCCGCTGGGCAGAGATTGTCGGCCCGCGCTTTGCGGAGGTGTCCAGCCCCGAATCGATCCGCTTTCCGCGTGGCAAGCGCGAGGAAGGCACGCTGAGCCTGGTCGTGCGCGGTGCGCATGGGCCAATGATGCAGCATGTCGCGCCCGAATTGATCGAGCGGATCAATCACTTTTTTGGTTATCCGGCGATTGCCCGGCTAACGTTCCGGCAAGGCGCGCTGGCGACCCCGCCCGCGGCCCCTCGTGCGGCGCCGCCATCGCTGAAGCCGATATCGGCCGAGGTCGGCGACAGTCTGCGCGCGATTGCCGACCCCGAATTGCGCGCGGTGCTGGAGGCGCTGGCGGCCGGCGTGGCGACGAGCCGTGGCGCGCCGGTGATTGCCCCGGTGACGGAGGATGACGCCCAATGAACCGCTTTGTTACCGTGCTGGCGCTGTTGCTCACTGCCGCGGCGCCGCCGCCAAAACATGCCGCGCCCCCCGCTCCCGCTGCGCCGCCGGTTGCAGGCGATTGGAACAGCCTGGTCCGCGTTTCGCCCACGGGCACTTATGTCATCGGCAATCCGCGTGCCCCGGTGAAGATCGTCGAATATCTAAGCTTCACTTGCCCGCATTGCGCCGCCTTTGCGCGCGAATCGTCCGCCGTGCTGCGCGGCCAGATGATCAGATCGGGCAGCGTGATGATCGAATATCGCCCCGCCGTGCGCGATCAGGCCGATCTTGCCGTGACCTTGCTGCTCAAATGCATTGGCCCGCGCCGTTATGCCGATGCGGCCGAGACGATTTTCGCGCACCAGGATGACTGGCTTGGCATCGCCTATCGCTATCTCCAGAATGATGCGCCGCGGTTCGCGCTTGATCCCGTGCCCGAACAATTGCGCACCCTTGCCAAGCTGGGCGGCGTTGCCAGCCAGTTTCAGGCGCTGGGGATGAGAGAGACCGAGATTGACCGCTGCTTGGGCGACGCCAAATCCCTGCAGCAGACGGTGCAGGTCGCGCAAGCCGGCGGCAAGCTGATCACCGGCACGCCGACCTTTTTCGTCAACGGCGCCAAGCTGGCGACCTTGGAATGGTCAGGTGTCGAGCCGCTGTTGCGGGCCAAGGGCGCCAAATGAATTTGCGGATTATCCTGGGAGGAACACGATGATGGTGAAGCGTTTCGCACTGGCCCTTGGCGTGGCGTCGCTGGCGCTGCTGGCGGGCTGTGGCGGCTCCAAAACCGAGACCAATGCGACGGGCACGATCGTGCCGACCGCTGCGCCCGGCTCGGTTGCGGGCAAGGCGCCGCCGGCGGGCCAAAGCTGGACCGATGTCGTCCGCAACACGCCCGACGGCGGGGTGGTGATGGGCAACCCTGACGCTCCGCTCAAGCTGATCGAATATGGCTCGCGCAGCTGCCCGCATTGCGCGCGGTTCGATGCCGAGGGTTTCCCGCCGCTCAAGGCCAAATATATTGCCAGCGGCAAGGTCTCCTATGAATTCCGCGATTTCCCGGTGCACGATGTGCTGGATATCGGGCCGATCCTGCTCGGCCACTGCGTTGAGCCTGCGCTGTTCTTCCCCATGCTTGATCAGATGATGAAGAACCAGGACACGCTGCTCGGCAATATGGACAAAAAGCTGACGCCTGCCGATCAGGCAGCGCTGCAGGGCAAATCGCCCAATGAGGTCGCGACGACGCTGGCGGAAAAGATCGGCTATCTCGATTTCGTCAAGCAGCGCGGCGTTCCCGAAGCCAAGGCGCGCGCGTGCCTGGCCGACAAGGGCGCGCTAGAAGCGCTCGCCAAGAATTTGCAGACCGCCAACACCAAATATCAGATAAGCCAGACGCCGACCTTCATCCTCAATGGCGCGAAGCTCGACACGGTCGATACCTGGGACAAGCTGGAACCGGCGCTGAAGAACGCGGGCGCGTGAGGGTGTAGGGGCGAAGGGCGCCAGCGCGTGCAGATCAAGCGGTTGCGATTGTCGGGCTTTAAGAGCTTTGTCGACGCCACCGATTTGCGCATCGAACCGGGCCTGACCGGCATTGTCGGGCCCAATGGCTGCGGCAAGTCAAACCTGCTCGAAGCGCTGCGATGGACGATGGGCGAAAACAGCGCCAAGTCGATGCGCGGCGCGGGCATGGACGATGTCATCTTCGCGGGCACCGCGCATCGGCCGCAACGCGACTTTGCCGAAGTCTCGATGCTGATCGAAGGGGCGGGCGACGATGAGGAAACCGAGATCGTCCGCCGCATCGAACGTGGCGCAGGCTCCGCCTATCGCGTGAATGGCCGCGATGTGCGGGCCAAGGACGTCGCGCTGATCTTTGCCGATGCCGCGACGGGCGCGCATTCGCCCGCTTTGGTCAGCCAGGGGCGGATCGGCGCGGTGATCGCCGCGCGCCCTGCCGAACGGCGCCAGATGCTGGAGGAAGCCGCCGGCATTGCGGGCTTGCATGTCCGCCGCAAGGATGCCGAACAAAAGCTGCGCGCGACCGAAGCCAATCTGGCGCGGTTCGACGAAGTGATCGCCGATCAGCAGAACCGGGCCGCCGCGCTGAAACGTCAGGCGCGCCAGGCCGAACGCTATCGCCAGCTTTCCGACCAGATTCGTGTGGCGGAAGCCCGTATGGTGTTCAGCCGCTGGCGTGATGCGGCGGCGGCGGCCGATGTTGCGCGGGCGGAAGCGGCGCAGGCGGAAGAGCGCGTCGCCGCCGCCGCCGAGGCGCAGCGCGCGGTCACGGCGCATCACGAGGCCGCGGTCGAGGCGCTGACGGCGCTTCGTGCCGAAGCCCAGGCCGCCCGCGACGGGGCAAGTGCGGCCGCGCATCAGCTCGACACGCTGCGCACCGAACGCGCCGGGGTGGATCGCCGCGCCGCCGAACTGGCCGATGCGCTGGCCCGGCTGGAGAGCGATCGCGAGCGCGAAGGGACATTGGCGCATGATGCCGCCAACGCACTGGCGGCGCTGGCGGAGGAAGCCAAGGCAATCGAGGCGCGGCTGGCCGAGGCAAATGCGCGCAAGCCCGAAATTGAGGCCGCGCTGGCGCAGGTCGAACGCGCCGTCAGCGACGCCGAAGTCG
>CANJKQ010000211.1 GCA_947474905.1 Pseudomonadota bacterium
CCGCCACACATGATCAGCGCCAAAATCGGATTCGGCAGCCAGTATGTGCGGATCGCTCTTATGCGCGGTAAAATAGGCCTTGGCGCCCGCCCCGCCGGTTTCCTCATCGCCAAACCACACCACACGGATCGTGCGGCGCGGGGCAGGGCCGTCGAGCAGGCGTTTGGCGGCAGCGGTGGTGATGGCGACCCCGGCGCCGTCATCGATCGCGCCGGTGCCCAAATCCCAACTGTCGAGATGGCCGCCGATGACGATGATGCCAGCGGCGGGATCGGTGCCCGGCACCTCGGCAATGACGTTGCCGGTGTCCGTCTCGCCAATGGCGCGGGGGGTAAGGGTGAGATGCAGGGTGACCGGTTGACCGCGCCTGACCATCCGTTCCAGATTTTCAGCATCGGCGACCGACAGCGCGGCAGCGGGAATGGGCTTCACGCCCGCCGGAAATCCGGTGACGCCGGTGTGCGGTGCGCGGCTATGGTCGCTGCCGATGGATTTGATCACGATTGCCAGCGCCCCTTTACGGGCGGCGACGGCGGGGCCGACAAAGCGCGAGGCGCCGAACAGGCCATAGCTTGACCCGTCCTGCGTCGCGGTCATCGCGTTGGAAACGAACGCAATCTTGCCAGAAAGGCTGCCATCAGGCGCGGCAACAAGGTCGTTATAGCTCGCGAAATAGACGATCGGCGCGGTGATGCCCGTTGCCGGTGTCGCCGCCGAATTGCCCAGTGCCGCAAGGCGCAACGCTTGCGGGAACGGGCTTATAACCTCGGCGCTTTCCGCACCGCGCACCCAGGTCTGCATGCGCGCCGGCTCGACATGGACGTTTTTGAAGCCCAGCGCCGTCAGCTTTTGCACCGCCCATGCCCGCGCGCGCGCTTCTGCCTCGGTACCGGCAAGGCGCGGGCCGATTTCGGTCGTCAGCCCCTCGACAATGTCATAAGCGACCTCGTCCTTCAGCGCGGCGTCGCGCAGCGCCGTTACCCGGGGATCGACCGCCACTTGCGGTGGCGGCACCCGTTGCGCGAGGGCAGGGGCGGCAAGCGCAAGCAAGCCAAGCGCGGCGAGAGGAAGTTTCGTCATGCTCAGGCGGGTTAAATGCTCGGCGGGGATTTGCCAATCCCGACCGCCATCGCTACATGCGCTGCCAGTCTTCCCGCAGCCAAAATTACGGAGCGCGTGCCGCTATGGCCGTTCAATATACCTACGTCATGAAGGGTCTGACCAAGACCTTCCCCGGCGCCGCCAAACCGGTGCTGAAGGACATCCACCTGCAATTTCTGCCATCGGCCAAGATCGCGATCATCGGCCCCAACGGCTCGGGCAAATCGACGCTGATGAAGATCATGGCGGGCATGGACCCCGATTTCACGGGTGAGGCCTGGGCAGCGGAAGGCATCAAGGTCGGCTATCTGGCGCAGGAGCCGCAGCTCGACCCCAGCAAGACCGTCATCGAGAATGTTCGCGACGGGGCAGGGCCGGTGGCGCAGATGATCGAGCGCTTCAACGCGATTTCGGCGGAAATGGGCGATCCCAAGGACGATACGGATTTCGATGCGCTGATGGAGGAAATGGGCGACCTGCAGGCCAAGATCGACGCGGTCGATGGCTGGTCGCTCGACAGCCAGCTTGAGCAGGCGATGGAGGCTTTGCGCTGCCCGCCCGGCGACAGCCCGGTCACCAATTTGTCGGGCGGTGAAAAGCGCCGCGTCGCTTTGTGCCGGTTGCTGCTCGAAAAGCCCGATATCCTGTTGCTCGACGAACCGACCAACCACCTCGACGCCGAAAGCGTCGCGTGGCTGGAGAATTTCCTGAAGGAATATACCGGCAACGTCATCCTCGTCACCCACGACCGCTATTTCCTTGATAATGTGGTCAACTGGGTGCTCGAGCTCGATCGCGGCCGTTACTATGTCTATGAGTCCAACTATTCCGGCTATCTGGAAAAGAAGGCCAAGCGGCTCGAACAGGAAGAGCGCGAGGAAGAGGGCCGCCAGAAGGCGATCAAGGACGAGCTCGACTGGATCAGGCAGACGCCCAAGGCGCGCCAGTCCAAGTCCAAGGCGCGCATCCGCGCGTTCGACGAACTCATGGAGAAGCAGGAGAACCGCGCGGTCGGCAAGGCGCAGATCCTCATCCAGATTCCCGAACGGCTTGGCGGCAAGGTGATCGAGGCCAAGGGCCTGACCAAATCCTATGGCGACAAGCTGTTGTTCGAGGATCTGGATTTCAACCTGCCGCCCGGCGGCATTGTCGGGGTAATCGGCCCCAATGGCGCGGGCAAATCGACGCTGTTCAAGCTCATCACCGGCCAGGAGCAGCCCGATGCGGGATCGATCGAAGTCGGCCAGACGGTGCGGCTCGGCTATGTCGACCAGTCGCGTGACGATCTCGACCCCAACAAGAATGTCTGGGAGGAAATCTCGGACGGGTCAGACGTGTTCCGCTTCGGCAAGCAGGAAGTCGGCACGCGCGCCTATGTCGGCGCGTTCAACTTCAAGGGCCAGGACCAGCAGAAGAAGGTCGGCCAGCTTTCAGGCGGTGAGCGCAATCGCGTCCACATGGCCAAGATGCTGAAGGAAGGCGGCAATGTGCTGCTGCTCGACGAGCCGACCAACGACCTGGACGTTGAAACGCTGCGCGCGCTGGAAGAAGCGCTGGAAAGCTTCGCCGGCTGCGCGGTGGTGATCAGCCACGACCGCTTCTTCCTCGATCGCCTGGCGACGCACATCCTGGCGTTCGAAGGTAATTCCCACGTCGAATGGTTCGAGGGAAACTTCGAGGCGTATGAGGAAGACAAGCGCCGGCGCCTGGGCGACGCGGCCGACCGGCCGACGCGGCTGGCGTATAAGAAGTTGACGCGGTAGCTGCCGCCGTCGGTCAGAGTCCGGACGTGGCGACCTGCAGATCGGGCAGTGTCGCCGCCCCGACCGGATCGCCAAGCCTAACCTCGCGCCGCTCGGCATAGGTGCCATCCGTCGGCGACCAGAGCTGATGAATGACCGACGCGTTGATATCGACAACCCAATATTCGGGGATGGCGCCTGCCGCGTAAATCGCGGCCTTCTTGCCGAGATCATAGCGAGCGGTTGTATCTGAAACCTCAATGACCAGTGCGACGGCTTCGGAAGGAACGAAGGTCCGTTCAGCACGGGTAAAATTGGTCACCAGAATATCTGGCTCAGGTACGTTGTCAGGTTGAATGGCGATGCTGGCTTCTGTCCAGGCCTCGTATCCCGGCATGGCGTCGTCAACAGCGTCGGCTATCCTCCGAAAAAGCCGCGATTTAATCCGCGCATGCACGGCCATCTGCGAGTTCATCGCGACGATTACCCCCTCGATCAACTCGGTTTTGCCATGGCTGTGCAACGCGCCCGATCGAGTGAGATGGAGGAAATCCTCGACTGTCAGCTTAACCGGGCGCGGCTCCTGCCAAGTCTCAAGCGCTGTCATAACGCATCTGTCACGACAGTGAGGCCGACGATGGTCGCAGCGGCGAGGGCGGGCCCGATAGCGACTTGCTTCTGCTCGCGATAGGCATCTTCACTAGGTTCCCACATCTGGTGGATCACCCGCGCGTCAACATCGACCACCCAATATTCGGGCACACCGTGCTTGGCATAGAGTCGCGCCTTGCGGCCAAGGTCCATGTCGAGCGTCGAGTCCGAAATCTCCACCGCCAGCCGCACTTCAGGCCCGGCGAGCGTCTTGGTGTTTTCGGGCACTGCAACGACAATGTCGGGCTCGGGCAGCGAGATGTTGGACAGCTCGGTCGAGGGATTGGAAAACAGGTCGAGCGGCGAGTCGATTGCCTTGAGGGCAATGCCAAGTTCGACAGTCAGCGCGGCATGCGCGCGGGCGTGGCGGCGGTGAATGGCGTTCACGACCCAGATTTCCCCCTCAATCA
>CANJKQ010000212.1 GCA_947474905.1 Pseudomonadota bacterium
GGGGATGAGGGCAAGGGCAAGATCGTCGATTGGCTCGCCGAGCGTGCCGATATGGTGGTGCGTTTTCAGGGCGGCCATAATGCCGGGCACACGCTCGTCATCGGCAACAACACCTATAAGCTGTCGCTGCTGCCATCCGGCATCGTCCGCGGCACGCCTTCGGTCATCGGCAATGGCGTGGTGCTTGACCCCTGGGCGCTGAAGGCCGAGGTCGAGAAGCTGGCCGCGCAAGGCGTCGCAGTCTCCCCCGACACGCTGATGATTGCCGATACCTGCCCGCTGATCCTGCCGTTCCACCGCGATCTGGATGGCCTGCGCGAGGATGCGTCGGGCGCGGGCAAGATCGGCACGACGCGGCGCGGCATTGGCCCGGCTTATGAGGATAAGGTGGGCCGCCGCGCCATTCGCGTATGCGATCTTGCGCATCTTGAGGATTTGGGGCCGCAGCTTGATCGCCTGACCGCGCACCATGACGCGCTGCGTGCCGGGTTCGGCCAGCCGCCGATCGATCGCGCCGCGCTAATCGCCGAACTGCGCGATATCGCGGCGTTCGTGCTGCCCTTTGCGCGGCCCGTCTGGCGCGACCTCAACGAAGCGCGGGCGCGAGGGCGGCGCATTTTGTTCGAAGGCGCGCAGGGCGTGCTGCTCGATATCGACCATGGCACCTATCCCTTCGTCACCTCGTCCAACACCGTGGCGGGAACCGCGGCGAGCGGCACGGGCATGGGGCCATCGGCGGTGGGCTTCGTGCTTGGCATCGCCAAGGCCTATACTACGCGCGTCGGCTCTGGCCCCTTCCCGACCGAGCTGACCGACGCGACCGGCGAGCGGATTGGCGAGCGCGGCCATGAATTCGGTACCGTCACCGGGCGCAAGCGCCGTTGCGGCTGGTTTGATGCGGTGCTGGTGCGCCAATCGGCGGCGGTGGCCGGCATCACCGGCATCGCGCTCACCAAGATCGACGTGCTCGACGGGCTGGACGAGGTGCAGATTTGCACTGGCTATCGGCTGGGGGAGCGGGTGATCGACTATTTCCCCGCCAACGCCGCTGATCAGGCGCGGGTCGAGCCGGTCTATGAAACGCTGCCGGGCTGGAGCGATACGACGGCCGGCGCGCGCAGCTGGGCCAACTTGCCGGCCGCCGCGATCAAATATGTGAAGCGCATCGAGGAACTGATCCGCTGCCCCGTCGCGCTCGTTTCGACGAGCCCCGAGCGTGACGACACGATCCTGGTCCGCGATCCGTTCGCGGACTGAAGAAAAGCCCCTCCCCTCGCGGGAGGGAAAGGGCCGTTCCTTCATCTGCCGGAGCAGGCCCGGCTTACGCCTTGGGCGGTGACGACGTTGTCGAACCGGTCGGCGGCGTCGTGGTTGGCGGCGTCGTGGTCGGCGAGCTGGTCGACGGCGAGGTGCCGCTATTGGGGTCGGTCGTCGAGGTCGTGCCGGTCGTCGAGGTCGATGGCGACGACGAGGACGGCGACATGCTGTCATTGCCGGTCGAGCTGGTCGAGCCGGTGCTCATCGGGTCCGTCGTGGACGACGACGAGGTGTCGCTGCCCTTGTGGCGCTTATGATGGCTGCCGGTGTCGCTCTGCGCCATCGCCGAGGTCGAAAGGCCGATGTCCGCGATCGCGAAAATCAGGGGGGTACGCATAAAATTCTCCACACAAGCGGCCGCGTGGCTGCGGTCGCGCGGGAATAGGACGCACGGGAACCGGCTTTGGCTGCGCCGCGCTACGCCTCGCCGCCGCCTATTTCAGCCGGTTCGACCCTGACTCGAGCCTTTCGGGCGGTCAGCCGTTCCGGCTGCCGATCTGGCCGCGATGGCGCAGCTTGTGATCGGCCAGGACGATGGCGACCATTGCCGCGACCACGGGCGCGCCGCGAATGCCAACGCAGGGATCATGTCGGCCCTTGGTGACGATATCGGTCGCCTCACCGTTGCGCGTGATCGTCTCGACCGGGGTGAGGATCGAGCTGGTCGGCTTGAACGCGACGCGCAAGCGAATGGGCTGGCCCGTCGAAATGCCGCCGGCGATGCCGCCCGCATGGTTGCTGAGGAACAATGGCCCGTCATTGCCCGGTCGCATTCGATCGGCATTGTGCTCGCCGCTGAGCGCGGCGGCGGCGAAGCCATCGCCAATTTCCACGCCCTTCACCGCGTTGATGCCCATGCAGGCGGCGGCAAGATCGGCATCAAGCTTGGCATAGAGCGGCGCCCCCCAGCCCGGTGGCACCCCTTCCGCCGCGCAGCCGATTACCGCGCCGAGCGACGACCCTGCCTTGCGCGCCGCATCGAGTGCTGCTTCCCAGCGTGCTGCCGCCGCGGCATCGGGCGCGAAAAACGGATTGCGGTCAATTTCGGCGGGGTCGAAATTGGCGGGATCGATCGCGTCGCCGCCAATCGCCTCAACCCAGGCGGTGATCGTCACCTCCGGGATCACCAGCCGCGCCACCGCGCCCGCCGCGACGCGCATCGCCGTCTCACGCGCCGACGACCGCCCGCCACCACGATAATCGCGCAGGCCATATTTGGCGTCATAGGCATAATCGGCATGGCCGGGACGATAAGCGGCAGCGACGTCGGAATAATCCTTTGACCGCTGGTCGACATTGTCGATCATCAGGCTGATCGGCGTGCCCGTGGTGCGGCCTTCGAAAATGCCCGACAGGATGCGGACCTCATCAGGTTCCTGCCGCTGCGTGGTGAAGCGCGATTGGCCGGGGCGGCGCTGGTCGAGGAACGGCTGGATGTCGGCCTCGCTCAGGCGCAAGCCCGGCGGGCAGCCATCCACCACCGCGCCAATCGCGGGGCCGTGCGACTCCCCCCAGGTGGTGACGCGAAACAGATGGCCGAAGCTATTGTGGCTCACGCGGCGTCGGCAAACCGCCAGGCCGAACCAAAGCGCTCGGTCATGTATTTCTTGGAACCAAAGCGGCCAGCCAAAACGCTTTCGACTTTCAAATCGACGTCCAGTTCTTCCCAATGCAGCCCGAACCCGCTGCCCAAAATCTCCACTTTGGCAAGCTGTTCTTCGGTTGCGTGTTCAAGCCCCTCAGCCAGGCGCGGCGGAAAGGCAAACACGCTGCCATTGACCAGATCGATGACAAGCCGACCCGAAACAGCATCATACCGGGCTGACAAGGCGCGCGGCTTGATCGCCAGCTCGATATTGCCGCGCTCTTCGGCCGCTGCCCATTCTGCGTCGCTGATATCAGCCATGCAATTCGTTCCACCGCATCATCAATAGCGCATGGTGATCACGCACTATTTGCTCAACCCGCCGCCGCTCATTCGCCTTGGTCCCGATGGAGAATATCACCTTGATCGCCTCAGGACCATTGCCCAGTTCCACCTTGGTTTCACCATCCCCGAAAACATGGACATGCGGCGGTTCGTGATCGTCGACAAATATAACGACCCGCAGCCCGGCGGTGCGCAGGATCGTTACCATCGCATCAAGCCAGCGTAATATCCGGCGCATCCTCTGCTTTCATGCCGACGACATGATAGCCCGCATCGACATGGTGCGTCTCGCCCGTCACGCCTGCCGACAGGTCCGACAGGAAATAGAGTGCTGCGCCGCCGACATCCTCGATCGTCACGTTGCGGCGGAGCGGTGCATTATATTCGTTCCATTTCAGGATCAGGCGGAAATCGCCGATGCCTGACGCGGCAAGCGTCTTGATCGGCCCCGCCGAAATCGCGTTGACGCGGATATTTTCGGGCCCCAGATCGGCCGCCAGATACTGAACGCTCGTTTCCAGCGCCGATTTGGCGACGCCCATCACATTGTAATGCGGCACGACTTTTTCGGCGCCGTAATAGCTTAAGGTCAGCAAGCTGCCGCCATCCGGCATCAGCGGACGCGCGCGCTTGGCGACCGCGGTAAAGCTGTA
>CANJKQ010000213.1 GCA_947474905.1 Pseudomonadota bacterium
AACGCGGCAGCCATGCCGAGCTGCTGCGACGCGGCGGGCTTTATGCCGAGATGTGGAACCGCCAGGCCCAGGAACGCGCCGAGGAGGCATTGGCGGCGGAATAGCCCATCGCCACGCGTGCCGCCCGCACCACCGGCATGACGAACCCTGCCATCACGCCATGGGGATGGGCGTCAATCGCCTCGACACCAAAGCGCAGCGCTTCCCGCTTCATTGCCGGTTGGTAAAAGGTGCCCGCCAGCCGATCGAAAATCGCGAGGCTGCTGCCGAAATTGCGATCATAATGCGCCGGGTCGGCGGAATGGTGGATCTGGTGATGCGCCGGACCGAGCAGCCACTTGCCCCAATGTGGACCAAAGCTGACCCACAGGTGCGAATGCTGGACGTGCGTCACGGTTACCGCAAAGCCGAGCAGCAGGATGTTGGTCCCGCCCAGCTGCCAGTCGCTGACCAGCCCCAGCATGTGCAGCGCCAGGGCGCGGGCGCTGCCGGTCGCGACGGCGGTGATCGCCGCGAATTTCAGCGTCTCCAGCGGATGAACGCGAAAATTGGTGAAAAAGGAAAGGCTTTCCGCGCTGTGGTGGACGCGGTGGACTTGCCAGAACAGCGGCACCTTGTGGCTCAACCAGTGATCGAGCCAATAGCCAAATTCATAGGCGAGAAACAGGATGACGGTCAGCGCGGGGGCACTCGCCCAGCCTGGCAGGAGCGGCTGCACCGGCCCGGGGCCCAGCCGCGCCAACAGCGCCGCGCTCACTTGCCCGCTGCCCAAAACCAGCCCGCCGAAGATCAGGCCATAGCCAAATATGCCAAAGCCGACCCAGGCCAGATCGGCGCGACCCGATGCGCTGCGCCACATCCGCCGGGGAAACAGCGCGCGGCGCCACACCCGCCATCGCGGCAACCGGCCATGATTGGCGGGCACCGCCCACCATGCCGCAATGCTGGCGGTGACGACCAGCGCCGCCAGCGACAGCGTCGACCCCGGCGCAAGCAACATGCCCGCGAGCTGGGCTTGCCAGAATTGGCCGAGCTTGAGCAGGAAGGCAGCGGCGGTCATCCACCCCGCCTAGCGCGACGGCGGTATCCATCGCGTTAAGCGGCGGCGGTCAGCCCTCACGCGTGTCGCGTTACCGGCAGCTCAGCTGGATCTGCTTTCGCGGCTTGTCAAAGACGATCGTCGAGCATTGATCGAGCGCGTCATTGCCCAAAATGATCACGTCGCGGCGATCGGTGCTTCCCTTGGCGGTCACCACGATTTCATCAGGATCGGCATTGGCATCGGCGATTCCTGCGGTGGTGCCATTGTCGCTTACCCGCACGGTGATATGATCAAGGCTGATCGGCCCGATCGCGAGGGGATGCGTCAGCTTTAGCGTCCGCACCGGGCGATCAATGCCAAAGGCGACTTCCGCCTTGCCCTGTTGGCCGGTCAGCTGGCCGCCAAGCGCCGCGACCAGCGCTTGCCCCGCGCCAGCGGTCGCCAGCGACAGCGCGCGATGCGGGTCGAACAGCACGCGCACCTTGCGGTCGCCCACCGCGACTTCGGCATAAGCGGGCTGGAACATCGCCTGGACCAGCGGCAGTCCGGCGCTGCGCTCGCCTGCTACAGGCGCGCGCATCCGGAAGCGAACGACATCGACGGGCAAGCCGCCCGGGCCAACGGCGGCATCCGCTTCACGATCATAATCCTTCTCAAACCAGACCACGCGCCGCTTGAAGCTGACGCGCCCGAATTCGAGCTTGGCGACTGACGTCCCGCCTTTCACCTTGACCGGCCCAACCTTGACACCGACGCCGAACAGCCCGCCATGCAGGCCGATGGCGCTGGCAAAGCCGGGGTTGAGCGTTGGTGCGGCCGGTGCCCAGGGGCTTACCCGCAACCGGGCAGGCTTGCCGCCAATGCGCACGGGCACCAGCATCGCGGTATCGACGGTGTATTCGATGGGAGGCGCGGCAGCCGATACCGATAGGCCTGCCAGCATCACCGCCGCCAAAGTCGTGCGGCGCAACTTTGCTCGTGTCATCGTCCCCCCCTCTCGTCCCGGTCAGGCCAGTAAATCGCGCTGCTCGGGATGGCGATCGAAAAAAGCCGCAACGAAGGAGCATTGCGGGACAACTTTCAGTCCGCGTTCGCGCGCTGAGTCGAGCGCTGCCGCGATCAACCGGCTGGCGACGCCGCGACCGCCGATTTCGGGCGGGACGATGGTGTGGGTGAAGGTGATGACCCCTGCCTCGATCCGATATTCGGCAAAGGCGAGATGGCCGTCCTCGACGAGTTCGAAGCGGTGAAGCGCGCTGTTATCGCAGATCTCGGTCAAATTTCTCTCTCCCGAACCATGGCGGAGCGACACCATCGGGCTATAGGTGGGGCGTGTTAGCGCCAGAGTCCATCCTGCAATCAACCTTCGGTTTCCCGGCGTTTCGCGGTGTTCAGCGTCAGGTGATCGACCGCGTGCTGGCGGGCGAGAACACGCTGGCGGTGATGCCCACGGGGGCGGGCAAATCGCTCTGCTATCAATTGCCGGCGCTGGCGCTTGATGGCACCTGCATCGTCATCTCGCCGCTGATCGCGCTGATGCATGATCAGCTACGCGCGGCCGAATCGGTCGGCATCCGCGCGGCCACGCTGACCTCGGTCGACACCAACCGGGCGGAGACGCGCGGGCGGTTTCTGGATGGCGCGCTCGACCTGCTTTATGTCGCGCCCGAACGCGCCTCGGGCGAGGATTTTCGCGATCTGCTCAACCGGGGTCGCTTGTCGCTGTTCGCCATCGACGAGGCGCATTGCGTCAGCGAATGGGGGCATGATTTCCGCCCCGATTATCGCCTGCTCCGCCCGTTGATGGATGCCTTTCCCGCCGCCCCGCGCCTCGCGCTGACGGCGACGGCGGATGCGCATACCCGCGCCGATATTCTCCAGCAGCTCGGCATTCCGCCTGAGGGCTTGATCGTCGCGGGGTTTGACCGGCCCAATATCCGCTATGCGATCAGCCCGCGCGACAACACGGCACGGCAGATCGGCGCGCTGGTGCGGGCGACTGACGGCCCCGGCATCGTTTACTGCCCGACCCGCGCCGCCACCGAACGGCTGGCGGGGCAATTGGCGGCGAGCGGGCGGCCGGTGCGCGCCTATCATGCCGGGCTTGAACCCGGCTTGCGTGCGCGCAACCAGGCCGATTTCGTTGCGTCTGAAGACATGGTGATGTGCGCGACCATCGCGTTCGGGATGGGCATCGACAAGCCCGATGTGCGCTTTGTCGCGCATGCCGCCTTGCCCAAATCGATCGAGGCCTATTATCAGGAAACCGGTCGCGCGGGCCGCGACGGGGATCCGGCGGTGGCGCAGCTATTCTGGGGATCGGAAGACTTTGCCCGCGCCTGGAGCCGCCTTGACGAGGTCGAGCCCGATCGGCAGGCGGTGGTGCGCGGCCAGATCAACGCGCTCGCCGGTCTGGTTGAAACGGGCGGGTGCCGCCGCGCCGTGCTACTCCGCCATTTCGGCGAGGATCCGCCCGCCCGATGCGGCAATTGCGACAATTGCCTGGCCGCGCCGGGGTTGATCGACGCGACCGAACTGGCGCGCAAATTCCTGTCGGCCGTCTATCGCACCGGCCAGCGTTTCGGCGTTGGCCATATCGAGAAAGTGCTGACCGGCGCGAATGACGACCGCGTCACGCAATTGGGGCATGACCGGTTGAGCGTGTTCGGCATTGTCGAAACCGCCGAGGCACGGCTGATCAAGCCCTTGGCGCGTGCGTTGCAGGCGCGGGGGCTGGTGACGCCGAACGAGCATGGCGGGCTGGCGCTGGCGCCATCGGCGCGACCGGTGCTGAAGGGCGAGACGGCGATCGAGATCGTCGCGCCCGCCGAGAAGGAGCGCGGCGGCCGTCGCCG
>CANJKQ010000214.1 GCA_947474905.1 Pseudomonadota bacterium
GGCCTGCGCGCCAGGGGCATTGAGGTGATCACCAAGCCCGAATGGGACGACCCGCACACCGGCCGCTTCGCCCGCCTCCACGACCCCGAGGGCAACCCGATCGAATTGTGGGAGCCACCGGCCGAATGACGGGCGAAGTCCGCATTCGCCGCGCCACACCCGGCGATGCGAGGCGGATCGGTGCGGTCCATGTCCAGGCGTGGCAGGAAGCTTATGCCGGCCTGCTGCCCCCTAATGAAGTCGCGCGTTGGGGCGCGACCAGCCGGGCGGCGATGTGGCGCCGCGCCATCGTCAGCGGCACCGCGCGGGGCATTTACGTGGCAGAGATTGACGGCGTGATCATCGGCTTCGGCGCCTGCGCTGATCAGCGTGCCGCCGCCCTCGACCAGCGCGGCTATACCGGCGAGATCACCGCGCTTTACGTGCTGCGCATGGCACAACGACGCGGCGCGGGGCAGGCGCTGATGCGGGCGCTCGCCCGGCGGCTGATCGCTGAGGGCGACCGGGCGATGGCGTTATGGGTGCTCGCCAGCAATGCGCCCGCCCGGCGTTTTTACGAGGCGATGGGCGGCCGCGTCATCGCCGACCATGGCGCCGCCGATCCACGCCAGGACGAAATCGCCTATGGCTGGACCGACATCGGCGCGGTAGTGGCGCGGGCGGCTTAGGGGCAGCGCTGCGGCGAAGCCGCGGCGGAGCGTCGCTCCGCCTTGCCCGGCGCTACTTCGGCGCCAGCACCATCAGCATCTGGCGGCCTTCCATGCGCGGATAGGCTTCGATCTTGGCGTCTTCGGCGGTATCTTCCTGCACGCGCTGGAGCAGGGCCATGCCGAGCTGGCCGTGGGAGAGCTCGCGACCGCGAAAGCGCAGCGTGATCTTGACCTTGTCGCCTTCGCCCAGAAACTTGTGCACCGCCTTCATCTTCGTCTCATAATCATGATCGTCGATGTTGGGACGCATCTTGATCTCCTTGATCTCCTGCGTCTTCTGAGACTTGCGCGCCTGATTGGCCTTTTTCTGCGCCTCGTATTTATATTTGCCGATATCGAGGAACTTGGCCACCGGCGGATCGGCGTTGGGCGAGATTTCGACGAGGTCATAGCCGGCGTCCTGCGCCTGCTCCATCGCCTCACGCGTGTACATGACACCCAGATTTTCGCCCTCATGGTCGATCACGCGGACCTTGGGCGACTGGATGAATTCGTTGAAACGGGGGCCGTTCATCGGCGGCGCCGGCAGCGGGCGGCGCATCATTGGCGGACGGATAGATATGCTCCTTAAAGTGACAGTGGTTGCAATATAAGGCCAAAGCCCCGGCTTGGAAAGTTCAGTCGAGCTGATCGAGCTGAATTGTCACACCCGCCAGCAGCGCGGTGACGGGCTGATGCGCCTGATATTCGGCAATCGCGCTGTAGCGGCCATCGACCGGCGCGCGATGCGTGCGGATCGTCTGACGCACGGCATCGACCACCCAATAATCACGCACGCCATGCGCGGCATAGAGCGGCGCCTTGACCCGCAGATCATAGCTGATCGACGAATCGGCGACTTCGATGACGAGCGCCAGATCGGGTCCGCGCACGCTGCGCGGCAAAATCCCCTTGGCCCAAACCGCCAAATCCGGTTCCAGTAGCAGCACGGGCGACAGCGTGACCGAGGACTCAACGAATAGGCGCAGATTGTCGGGCAATTTCATCACCAGCGCCCGGGTGAGCTTCGATTCCATCATCGAATGCCAATCCGCCTTTGCCGCCGCCATCGGCACGATCTCCCCATCGATCAGCTCGAAATGGTCGTCGGCGATGAACGCGCCGGCTTCTGACAACGCGTAAAGCTCATCGACGGTTAGCTTGGCCGGGATCGTCCCCGCCGCGATATCCTGCCAAAGCGTCATCGGTCCCAATTCACCTCAAGTCGGGCGGCGTTGCCTCATCGCGCAGCATAGCAATTGCGGCCTCAACCGTCATCACCTGCTGCTGCGCGCCTTCACCTAGCGGGCGGATCGCCACCGTCCCCTCCTCCGCCTCGCGCTTGCCGATGACGAGGAGGTTGGGCACCTTGGCAAGGCTGTGTTCGCGGACCTTGTAGTTGATCTTCTCGTTGCGCAGATCGGTGTCGACGCGCAGGCCCGCCGCGGTCAGCTTCGCCGCCACGTCACGCGCATAATCGTCGGCGTCCGACACGATCGTCGCGACGACCGCCTGCACCGGCGCCAGCCACATCGGGAATTTGCCGGCATAATGTTCGATCAAAATGCCGATAAAGCGCTCATATGACCCGAAAATCGCGCGGTGGAGCATGATCGGGCGGTGCTTGGCGCCATCTTCGCCGACATAGGCCGCGTCGAGCCGGTCGGGCAGCACCCGGTCGGACTGGATGGTGCCGACCTGCCAGGTGCGCCCGATCGCATCGGTCAAATGCCACTCCAGCTTGGGGGCGTAGAAGGCGCCTTCGCCGGGCAGCTCCTCCCAACCATAGTCCGGCGTCGCCAGCCCAGCGGCGGCAACAGCGTCGCGCAACTCAGCTTCGGACTGATCCCACATCTCGTCGCTGCCGAAGCGCTTGTCGGGGCGCAGCGCCAGCTTGATCGCATAGTTGAAGCCGAAATCGCGATAGATGCCGTCCGCCAGCCGGCAGAAGGCCTGCACTTCATCGACGATCTGGTCCTCGCGGCAGAAGATGTGCGCGTCGTCCTGCGTGAATTGGCGCACGCGCATCAACCCGTGCAGCGCGCCGTGCGGCTCGTTCCTGTGGCAACAGCCATTTTCATACAGGCGCAGCGGCAGGTCGCGGTACGACTTGATGCCCTGACGGAAAATGAGAACGTGCGCCGGGCAGTTCATGGGTTTGAGCGCCATCCACTCGGCGGCATCCGACACCAGCGGCCCTTCATCCTCGACATTGGGAATCTCGTCGGGGATGACGAACATATTCTCGCGATATTTGCCCCAGTGGCCCGATTGTTCCCATTGCCGCGCATCCATGACCTGCGGTGTCTTCACCTCGCGATAGCCCGCCGCGTCGATCTTGCGACGCATATAGGCCTCAAGCTGGCGCCAGATGGTGAAGCCGTGCGGGTGCCAGAACACGCTGCCATGCGCTTCCTGCTGGAGGTGGAACAAGTCCATCTCCTGCCCGATGCGGCGATGGTCGCGTTTGGCCGCTTCCTCCAGCCGCGCCAGATGCTCGGCGAGCTGCTTCTTGTTGAGCCAGCCGGTGCCGTAGATGCGGCTCAGCATCGCGTTGTTCTGGTCGCCGCGCCAGTACGCGCCCGACACGCGCGTCAGCTTGAACGCGTCGGGGTCGAGCTTGCCGGTGGAAGCCAAATGCGGGCCACGGCACATGTCGAGCCAATCCTCGCCCGACCAATAGACGGTCAGCGGCTCGTCGCCGGGCAGTTCGGCCGCCCATTCGGCCTTGAAGGTCTCGCCCTGCTGCTTCCAGCGGCTGATCAGCGTGTTGCGATCCCATACTTCGCGGCGCAGCGGCTTGTCGGCGCGGATGATGGCGCGCATCGCTTCCTCGATTGCGGGCAAGTCCTCTTCCGTAAAGGGGCCGCGATCGGGCGCGGGCGCGAAGTCGTAGTAAAAGCCATCGTCGGTCGACGGGCCAAAGGTGATCTGCGTGCCGGGGTAAAGCTGCTGCACCGCTTCGGCCAGCACGTGCGCATAGTCATGCCGCGCCATTTCCAGCGCGTCCTTCTCGTCGCGCGCGGTGACGAGGGCGAGACTGGCATCGGCCTCCAGCGGGCGCCCGATATCGAACAGCGCCCCATCGACCTTCGCCGCCAGCGCCGCCTTGGCAAGGCCCGGGCCGATCGACGCGGCGATATCCGCCGGCGTCGTCCCAGCTGCGACCTGGCGGACGGAACCGTCGGGCAGCGTGATGTTGA
>CANJKQ010000215.1 GCA_947474905.1 Pseudomonadota bacterium
ACTGAAAGGCGATGACGGACGAGCGATGGCAACTGCATGCAGACCTCGTCCGCATCAACACTCAGACTGCAAATGATGGTGTCATGAACCCATTCGGCGAATTGGGCGCATCAGAAAATGGGGCTTCGATCTTTGGCAACGCAAATTGGGAAGAGTTCACGCACTGGCAGTCGATGACGATCCAAAGCGTGCCTTTGTCCTATCTATTCTAACGTCCAACTTGGGAGAAAACTGGTGGCAGCAGCAACCGATACAAGGCAGATCATGGCGGCCGTCGTTCGTGAAGAGGGCAAGCCCTTGCAGATCGAGCAATTGCGCATTGGCAACCCGAGGGCCGGCGAGGTCCTGGTCAGGATCGTTGCCGCCGGCGTCTGTCACACCGACATCATCATCCGCGATGCATATTACCCTGTTCCTTTTCCTGTTGTCTTGGGACACGAAGGGTCGGGTATTGTTGAAGCAGTGGGTGACGGCGTAACACGGGTCGCGCCCGGTGATCATGTTGTCCTGTCCTACAATTCCTGTGGCAATTGCAAGCCATGCATGACGGGGCATCCTGGTCATTGTGCGGATTTCTTCGCGCATAATTTTGGCGGTTGCCGCAAAGATGGCTCGACGGCGACATGCGATGAGGCCGGCGGTGTCGTGCACGATCACTTCTTCGGACAATCGTCGTTCGGCACTTTTGCCATGGCTAGCGAACGCAATGTCGTAAAAGTCGAAAAGGATGCTCCGCTCGAACTCCTTGGCCCCCTTGGATGCGGCATCCAGACAGGTGCCGGGGCTGTGCTTTCGGCGATGAAGGTTCCGGCCGGTGCAACCTTCGCCGCGTTCGGGGCAGGCGCGGTCGGACTCAGTGCGGTAATGGCCGCCAAGGTTGCCGGGGCTACCACGATCATTGCCATCGACATTGCCCAGAACCGACTGGACTTGGCGCTCGAATTGGGCGCGACGCATGTCATCAACAGCAAGACGACCGATCCCGTCGCCGCAATCCAGGAAATCACTGGAGGCGGTGTCGACTTTGCACTTGAAAGCAGCGGCATTCCAACAGTGCTTCGCCAGGCCATTGATGCGCTCGGCATCATGGGAACCTGCGGCATTGTCGGCGCACCGCGCCTCGGAACGGAGGCGTCATTCGACGTCAACTTCGTAATGATTCCTGGCAAACGCATCATGGGAATCGTGGAAGGAGATGCGGTTCCGCAGGTCTTCATTCCGCATCTTATCGAGCTCCACAAGCAGGGACGCTTTCCGTTCGAGAAGCTCGTGACCTTCTACCCCTTCAATGAAATCAACCAGGCGATCGCCGACAGTGAAAAGGGAACGACGATCAAGCCTATTCTCAAGTTGTGATATGCCAGGTCCTCTTCTGATGCTTGCGTGTCAGAAGAGGACTAGTTCGGTTTCCACACGAGGGGCGGTCAGCCTGCGCGGATGATCAGAAGGTGAACTATATCAGTTAGCCGCTCTGGAAATTTAAGCCTCACACGAAATGATCCATCATGATTGGACGACGGACACCTGAGATGAATCGTAAGTTTCGAGCGATTGTCATAGCGGGGTTCGCGATGCTCGCGTTTTGGTCGGAAGTGTCACGAGCCAGGCCAGTGACGGATTGCCCGAATCGCGAAGTTCCGTTTTCTGTGGATTCGCCGCTTTTGGACATCTTGTTGAATCCGGCCACCCGGAAGTTGGTGGAAGACACATCCGGGCGTCGCTTCGACAGTTTCCCCCCCGAGTACACGGGGGCCAACGCGCCCAGCTTCGCGGCTATCGTCTCGCTGCGCAAGGCGGGGATGTTCACTGGCCTCAATGACGATGCAATGCCGGCGCTTGACGCCCAGTTGCGGGCTATCCCGGTCACTGCGGCAGATCGGGTCGCACGCTGCGCGCGTTACGATAACGATGTCCCGAATTTCAGGCTGGCCGCGGGCAAGCGACACCTGCTGCTGTTCGAGAAGATCAACGGCTTCAAAGACACTCCCTCGGTGAACGCCGCGCATAAGGCGTTTTACGATATGGCTGCACGTAAGGGCTGGGATATCGTCTCGACCGAAAGCGGCGGAGCTTTCAATCCAGCGACGCTCCGGCAGTTCGACGCTGTCATCTGGAACAACATAAGCGGCGACGTGTTGACTCTGGCCCAGCGCAAGGCGTTTCAGCAGTACTTGGCGGGCGGGGGTGCCTTTGTTGCCGTCCACGGTTCCGGGGGCGATCCTACCTATTTCTGGGACTGGTACCCGGACAGGCTGCTAGGTGCCCGCTTCCTCACGCATCCGATGAACCCCCAGTTTCAGGAGGCGCGGATCGCGGTCAACAAGCAACACCCGCTCGCCGTTACCTTGCCCAACGAATGGCGAATGACCGATGAATGGTACTCATTCACAACCAATCCACGCAGTGTCGGTGCGAACGTGGTGCTGACGCTTGACGAGAGTACTTACAGCCCCGTGGGACCGATGGGTATGGACCTGAGGATGGGCGATCATCCGCTTGCCTGGACCAATTGTATCGGCAAGGGGCGGATGTTCTACTCGGCGATTGGGCACCGGCCCGAGACCTATAGCCAGCCCGAGTACGTGTCGCTGCTCGAAGCAGCGATTGGCTGGGCCGTCAGCGACCGTAGAGCGTGCCGATGAGTCCTCTGGTTGTAATAGGGTTGTGTACGCGATGCTTCGAACGCGCCGCGCGCGTGAACGGCTGCGGCCTCACAATTTCAAAAGCCGATTCATAAGGCTGCGCCGCACGGCATTTCAGTAGCCTTCGTGACAGTCTGTGATCGAGCGCAGGCTAAAACCGGCTTCCATCAACAAGGAAAGTTGGGCCGCAAAACCGAGTTGCACGGCGGCTCAAATTCGTCCGTCGATCAATTCGAAATCTTTAACGGTCGGTCAAACCGCGCAGCGCGACACCGGTCATTGCGAAATGAGTGCGCCGTACATGGTTAGCAGATTGCAGTCCTCTACGATCCTTCTCTTCGGCGCGACAGGTGATCTTGCGCAGCGAATGTTGCTCCCTTCGCTCTGCGCGCTTGGCGCTGAAGGCTTGATCGAGGCCAATCTACGGATCGTTGGGACAGCCCGGCAGGATTTCGATGACACTCGATACCGCCAGTTCGCACGGGAGGCGCTGGAAAAATACCTACCGGCAGAGCGGCGCGGCTCGATGGCGGAGTTCATGGGGCGCCTGCACTACCAGCCGCTCGATGCCAACAATACCGATGGCTTTGCCGCGCTGGCGGACAAGGTCGGGCCGATCGGCGAGGGGCTTGCGATCTTCCTCTCCACCGCACCGCACCTGTTCGAACCGACCATCGCCGGGCTGAAGGCCTCTGGCCTTGCCGGAGAGTGTGCGCGCATCGGCCTTGAGAAGCCGCTGGGCACGGACCTCGAAAGTAGTCGCCAGATCAACGACGCCGTCGCCAGCGCCTTTCCCGAGGACCGCACCTTCCGCATCGACCACTATCTCGGCAAGGAGACGGTGCAGAACCTGCTGGCGCTGCGCTTTGCCAACATCCTGTTCGAACCGCTATGGAACGCGGCGCATATTGAACACGTGCAGATCACCGTGGCGGAAACCGTGGGCCTCGAATCCCGCGTCGGTTATTACGATGGCTCGGGCGCGCTGCGCGACATGGTGCAGAACCACATGCTCCAGCTGCTCGCGCTGGTGGCGATGGAGCCGCCGGCGAGTTTCGATGCCACCGCCATCCGCGATGAAAAGGTGAAGGTGCTGCGCTCACTGCGCTATGTTTCGGGTGAGGAATCGGTCACAGGCCAGTACCGCGCGGGGGCCATTGCCGGTCAGCCAGTGCCCGGATACGACGATGAACTTGGCAAGGATTCGGACACCGAAACATTCGTCGCGATCAAGGCCCA
>CANJKQ010000216.1 GCA_947474905.1 Pseudomonadota bacterium
CGAGCGGGTGGTTGATGAGCAAAAACTCCATCACCCCTTCGCGCGCATTCTTGACCATCGGCGTGGTGGTGAAGACTTCCTGATTATCGGCAGTGGGCAGCGCGCAGCTCGCCTGCGGCTTGGGCGGCCCCGGCTTCACCTCAACGAGGCACATCCGGCAATTGCCCGCGATCGACAGGCGCTCGTGATAGCAAAAGCGCGGGATTTCCTTACCAGCAGCCTCGCACGCCTGCAGCACGGTGGCGCCAGCGGGAACCTCGACCTCGATGCCGTCTACTTTGAGTTTAGGCATGATTATGGTCCGCGTTTGAAATGGTTAGATGTCCATCTGACGCCTTTAGCAGGCGATAAAGCATTTCGGATTCTACGGCCTTCAAACTATAAATCGTGGGATTAACAAAAAAATCGCGTGGTTTGCACGATGACCAGACAGGTAAAAGCTGGCGATATGCCTGTACTTCACGCTCATCACTATGCGACTTTCGGACAAGAGTATCAACTTCGTTGGGCGCGTCCCGAGCCACACATTCAGCTGTTTTGTAAAGCGAAACGAAATTACCCTTGAGCTCAGGATCATCGGCCGAAATAGTATCACCCAATTCGATCGACTTGGCTTGCACAAATGACGAGATCGGTTGGGGATATTCACGCAACAGAAATTCGCGCGCGATAGCTCCCCGAAGCTGAACCGGGCTAACTCTCAATGTTCCTGACTTCAGGCATTGCGTAGGTATCGCTTCATTAACAAGCTTGTTTTGATCTCCAACAAACGGAAAGCTCTCCAAATAGCGTCTGGCGCGATCCGGATATTTTGTAATCAAGCACGACGCAAAGGCGACTAAGTTCGCATAATCTCTGTCGTTATCCGGCTTTACCATTAAATTTGGTCCGTGCGGATTGCCTTTCGTCGGCACGGCGATGGCGAGCATGATAGCCCAAATCATTCCGCCGCCTCCGCCATTGGTTCCGCAGCCACGCACGCCTGCAGCACGGTGGCGCCAGCGGGAACCTCGACCTTGATGCCGTCGACTTTGCGTTTAGGCATGCTTCTTATCCTTTAGCCGCGACGGCATCGATGCCGGTCGCCAGCCGATAGGCTGAAATTGCGATGTGCGCGCGCAAATCGGGGATGTTCATATGATAGGCAATGTCGGTCGCGGTGCAGGCGGACAGCGTATCGCCATAAGCAAGCACGGCCTCCCGCTCGGCGGTTGAGCCTCGCTCGCTCTTCAACAGCGCCGCAGATTTTTGCGGCTCCGCACGCACGAGGCACTCACCGAACGCATTGATGAATTCACTGGCATCGAGCCCCGGGGCCGGGCGCAGCGGCGCTTGCGATGGCATATTGGCCAGCCGATCGAGCAACATAGGGTCATGCGCCAGCAGCGCGGCCGCCAGCTCCCCGTAAAAAATGTCATCGCGAATGGCGACCGCGTCCTTGTCGCGCAGACACGAGAAATTGCCCTCCAGCAAACTCTTTGCGGCCCTTAGCTGCTGGGAAGAATACATCGGCTTGGCCAGCACGTCTGCCGAAGCCCGAGCGGCATAGCGGACAAAACAGGTCGCGGCCTGCGCGAATTGCGATCGCTGTGACACCAACGCGTCACGCGCCAGGACGGGCTGCGGGCAGAGTCCCGCCAAGGCGACTGGGATCGCGAGGAAACAGCCCAGCAGCCTCATTCCGCCGCCTCCGCCATCGGTTCCGCTGCCTCGCCGCGCCGTTCAGCAATGCGCCGCTCGATTTCCGGGCGGAAGTGGCGGATCAGGCCCTGGATCGGCCACGCCGCCGCGTCGCCCAGCGCGCAGATGGTGTGGCCTTCGACCTGCTTGGTCACTTGCTGCAGCATGTCGATCTCGCTGACCTCGGCATCGCCGGTGCGCAGCCGCTCCATCACCCGCCACATCCAGCCGGTGCCTTCGCGGCACGGCGTGCACTGGCCGCAGCTTTCGTGCTTGTAGAAATAGCTGAGCCGCGAAATCGCGCGGACGATGTCGGTCGACTTGTCCATCACGATCACCGCCGCCGTGCCGAGGCCGCTCCCAAGCGCCTTCAGCCCGTCAAAATCCATCGGCGCGTCCATGATTTGCGCCGCCGGGACGAGCGGCACCGATGACCCGCCGGGAATGACCGCGAGCAGATTGTCCCACCCGCCGCGAATGCCGCCGCAATGTTCCTCGATCAGCTGGCGGAACGGGATGCTCATCGCTTCCTCGACCACGCAGGGCTTATTCACATGGCCGCTGATCTGGAACAGCTTGGTGCCGCGATTATTCTCGTTGCCGAAGCTCGCAAACCACGCTGCGCCGCGCCGCAAAATGGTCGGCGCAACGGCAATGCTCTCGACATTATTGACCGTCGTCGGGCAGCCATAAAGCCCCGCGCCCGCCGGGAAAGGCGGCTTGAGGCGCGGCTGGCCCTTCTTGCCTTCCAGGCTTTCGAGCATCGCGGTTTCTTCGCCGCAAATATAGGCGCCCGCGCCGCGATGGACGATGACGTCGAAGTCATAGCCCGACCCGCACGCATTCTTGCCGATCAGCCCCGCCTCATACGCCTCGGCGACGGCGGCGAACAGCACTTCGGCCTCACGGATATATTCGCCGCGAATATAGATGTACGCCGCGCTCGCCCGCATGGCGAAGCCCGCGATCAACGCGCCTTCGATCAGCTTGTGCGGATCGTGGCGAATGATCTCGCGGTCCTTGCAGCTGCCCGGCTCGGACTCGTCAGCATTGATGACGAGATAATTGGGCCGGCCCGGCTTCGGCTCCTTGGGCATGAAGCTCCATTTGGTGCCGGTCGGGAAGCCCGCGCCGCCGCGCCCGCGCAGGCCCGAAGCCTTGATCGCGTCAATGATCGCGTCCTGGCCGATTTCCATCAGCTTCTTGGTATTGTCCCAATCGCCCCGCGCACGCGCGGCGGGCAGGTTCCACGGCTGGAACCCGTAAACATTGGTGAAGATGCGGTCCTTGTCAGCGAGCATGGCGCCTTAGCCAATCTAGAACGTTGAAAAACGAGAAATTCAGATAGCTGATGGTCACTGCAATCAGACTGGTGTTTTTCCAGGATAGCAAACCGTCAGGCGACCGACGAAATTCAGAAACCCACAATACAGTCAGCAATGCACCTGCAAAGATGGCTGCCATCAAGAAACTAAAAACATTTTCCCACGGATAATGCTTCTTGGGCGGGACTGCCGCACCGCCAGACTCAGCTCGATGGCTCCAATCTTCGGCGATAGCCATCACGCCCCCCGCCCCATCAATCGCTCGGCAAAGCGATAGGCGACGACCGCCACCACCACTGCCGCGCCGAGCACGATCAAGCCGAAAGCGATCTTCACCAGCGCGACGAGCACGAAAATCAGCAACAAAGCGGCCAAGATTCCGATGATGATCGTCATGCCCATTCCCCCCGATAATCGTGGTTTTCGGTCACCAAATCCTTCAGCGACGTCGGCCCGCCTTCCGGGCAGCTCGCGGTGCGGCCGATGGTGGAGCCCGGCTTGGGCGCCTCGCCCCGGCTCAGCGCCTGCAGGATCGCGGTGGTGCGATCATAATCCAGGTCTTCGTAATTATCGTCATTGATCTGCACCATCGGCGCGTTGGCGCAGGCGCCGAGGCACTCGACCTCGGTCAGCGTGAACAGCCCATCGGGCGTGGTCTTGCCCTTGGCGAGGCCGTGATTCTTGCACGCCGCCATTACCTCGTCCGATCCGGCGAGCAGGCACGGCGTCGTGCCGCACACCTGGACATGATAGCGACCGACCGGCGCCAGGTTGAACATGGTGTAGAAAGTCGCGACCTCGAAAATCCGCATATAGGGCACGCCCAGCTCGCGCGCGACGAACTCGATCACCGGCACGGGCAGCCA
>CANJKQ010000217.1 GCA_947474905.1 Pseudomonadota bacterium
GCGGATCGATCTCGACGCGATGGCGGCGATGATCCAGCCGGAGCACAAGCTGGTATCGCTGGCGCATGTGTCGAACGTGCTCGGCTCGGTGCTCGATGCGCGCCGTGCGGCTGATATCGCCCATTCGGTCGGCGCAAAGCTGCTGCTCGATGGCTGCCAGGCGGTGCCGCGTATGGTGGTCGATGTGCAGGCGCTCGACTGCGACTTTTACGTCTTCTCCGGCCACAAGCTGTACGGCCCCACCGGCATCGGCGCGCTATGGGCGCGGGGCGCGCTGCTGGAGGCGATGCCGCCTTATCAGGGCGGCGGATCGATGATCGACCGCGTCACCTTTGAACGCACCACTTATGCCCCGCCGCCCGGCCGGTTCGAGGCGGGGACGCCGCATATCGTCGGCGCGGTCGGCATGGCGGCGGCGATCGATTATGTCAGCGCGATCGGGCTGGAGCGCATTCACGCGCATGAGGCGGCGCTGGTGGCGCAAGCGCGCGAGGCGCTGTCGCGGATCAATTCGGTCACGCTGTTCGGGCCGGAGGATGCGGCGGGCATCGTCAGCTTCGCGGTCGAGGGGGTGCATCCCCACGACATCGGCACCATATTGGACGAGGAAGGCGTGGCGATCCGCGCCGGGCATCATTGCGCGCAGCCGCTGATGGACGCGCTGGGGGTGCCGGCAACCGCGCGGGCGAGCTTTGGCCTCTACAGCCATGCCGATGACATTGCGGCGCTGGTCAAAGGCATTGAGCGGGTAACACGAATTTTCGGGTGACGGGCATGGATGAAGAACGCAAGATCGTGGTGGAACAGGTTGACGCCGTGGCGCCATCGCCCCGGGCGCGCGTTGAAAGCGCCGGCGAGACGTTTGAGCGCAAGCGCGATTATCTCGAGGGCTTTCTGGCGCAACAGCCCGCAGGCGTGGCGGCGGGCGAGCCGGGTGGCGCCACCTATGAGGCGATCATCACCGCGCTAAAGGAAATCTATGATCCCGAAATCCCGGTCAACATCTATGAGCTGGGGCTGATCTATGGTGTCGAGGTGACTGATGATGGCCACGCCGCCATCACCATGACGCTGACGACGCCGCACTGCCCCGTCGCCGAAAGCATGCCGGGTGAAGTCGAGCTGCGCGTCGGCGCGGTGCCGGGGGTGGGATCAGTCGATGTCAACCTGGTGTGGGATCCCCCCTGGGATCCGGGCAAGATGTCGGATGAGGCGCGGCTGGAATTGGGAATGTTGTGATGAGTGAGGTTGCCACCAAGCCCCGCCAGCGCCCCGCCGCGTTGCACCTGACCCCGGCCGCCGAGGCGCGGATCGCCGCGTTGATGGCGGCGGCACCCGCCGATGCCATCGGCGTCAAGCTGTCCACGCCCCGGCGCGGCTGCTCGGGGCTTGCCTATTCGGTCGATTATGTTGCCAAGGCCGATGGCTTTGACGAGCGGATCGAGACGCCCGGTGGCACGCTGTTCGTCGATGGCGCGTCAGTGCTGTACCTGATCGGATCGACCATGGACTGGGTGGAGGATGACTTTGCCGCAGGCTTCGTCTTTGCCAACCCCAACGCCAAAGGCACCTGCGGCTGCGGCGAGAGCTTCACGGTTTAGGCGCCACCGTCTCCAGCGATTATTCCCCAGTAGCTTTTCGCCCCGGCTTGCGCCAAGAGGCGCCGCCATGAGTGACACCCCGCCCGACCGGCTGTCGGTCAGCCCGCGCAGCCCCTATTTCGACCAAGCCGTGCTTCAGCGCGGCATCGGCATCCGCTTCAAGGGCGTCGAGCGTCGCGATGTTGAAGAATATTGCCTGTCCGAAGGCTGGATTCGCGTCGCGCTCGCCAAAAAGGTCGATCGCCATGGCCAACCGCTGACGATCAAGCTCTCCGGCCCGGTCGAGGCCTGGTATCAGGACGCCGAGGCGCCCACGGGGGAATAGCGTCCAAGAAGCGATTGCTCCTGGGCCCATCCTGTTTCCTCGAATTGCCCTGAGCTTGTCGAAGGTCCGCTCTTCCTCGACAAAAATACCGGGCTTCGACAAGCTCAGCCCGAACGGATCGGTTCGCTTATCGATAGCTCTACTCCGAGACCGGCACGGGCTTGCGCTTGGCGCCGGCGAGTTCGGCATCGGTGTAGGCCAGTTCCTTGGGGGCGAAATAGCCAAAGGCCTGCCAATCGCCGTGCAGCGCCTTCAAGGGCGGCAGCGTCGCCTGCACCAACGCCTCGCCCGACAAGCCCTTGGCACGCGCATCGCTGACCAGGCGGCGGACATCGGCCAGATAATCGGCAAAGGCGCGGACATCGCTTGCCCTCGCCACATCGCCATGGCCCGGCACGACCACATTGGCGCCGGGATCGGCGGCAAAGCCGTTGGCGGTTGCAATCCAATCGGCGATGGTGCCGTCAATCATGTTGGGCGAGACGTGATTCCACAGCAAATCGCCCGCGAACAGCACCTTGGCATCGGGCACCGCGACGACCAGGTCGCCCCCGGTATGCCCCCGCTCCGGCCGCACCACCACTTTGCGCGCGCCGAGCCAGATCGTCAGCGGCGCTTCGGTCGTGACATCGGGCAGCGCGAGCGCCGCAACCTGATCGCGCAAGGACTGCGTCACCCGCTCGCCAAACAGGTGCAGATTTTCGGTCCGCACCCAGCCGCGCACATTGCGATGCGCGATGATCACCGCGCCTGCCTGGCGCAGCACGACATCACCGCCGACATGATCGATATGATAATGGGTGTTGACGACGTAGCGGATCGGTTTCGGCGTCAGCTTGTGGATTTCGGCAATCAGCGCGGCGGTCGCCTTGGGGTTGAAAAAGCTGTCAACCACCAGCACCCCGTCATCGCCGATGACGAAGCCGGCATTCGATCCCGACTCCCCTTTGGGTCCATCAATCGCGGCATAGACGCCGGGGCCAATCGGCTTGAGCGCGAAGGGCAGCGGCGCTGCAGCGGGCGCCTGCGCCGTGGCGAGCATGGGCAGGGCCGACATCAGCGCGAATATCGCCACGCGGCGCAGGGCAGGCATCATCGGCGACCTCCTCAACCTCAGTCTCGAGACGCCTGATACCCCGCCCACCGGGCGGCGCCTATACCCGCTTGCGGGCCGGGTTTAGGCGCGCGGATGGGCGTGGCGATAGACGTCGAGCAGATGCGCCGCATCGACCTGGGTATAGATTTGCGTCGAGCTCAGGCTCGCATGACCGAGCAGTTCCTGCAGGCTGCGCAAATCAGCCCCGCGCCCGAGCAGATGCGTCGCGAAACTGTGGCGCAGCGCATGCGGCGTCGTCCGATCGCCCAGGCCCAGCCGCACCCGCGCCGCGCGCACCGACCGGCGGATGATCGCGGGGTCGAGCGCCCCGCCCTTGGCGCCCCGAAACAGCGGCTTGTCGCGCGCCACGCCCCAGGGGGTGAGCCGCGCATAGTCCTCAATCGCCGCGCGCACCGGCGGCAGCAACGGCACGATCCGCGTCTTGTCGCGCTTGCCCGTCACGCTGATCGTTTCGCTCAGCGGCAGGATGGCGCCGGTCAACCCCACTGCCTCGCCGATGCGCAAGCCCGCACCATAAAGGAGGAGCAGCACCGCCAGATCGCGCGCCGCGATCCACGGCTCGGCGGCATCCTCCGCAACATGCTCGGCCAACGCCACGGCCTCATCGGGGGAAACGGGGCGCGGCACGCCTTTCTTCACCCGCGGGCCGCGCAGGGCCGGGCCGGCGCTTTCCCCGCCGCTCGCGAACTTCAGGAAAGCGCGCACCGCCGACAGCTCGCGCGCGGCGGACGCATTGCCCAGCCCCTCCCCCCGCCGCTGCGCCAGATAGGCACGCAAATCTGCGGTGGAGACCTGTGTCAGCGCGGCGGCGTCGGCCACCCTGC
>CANJKQ010000218.1 GCA_947474905.1 Pseudomonadota bacterium
CCGCTCTATTTCGCCGCCCCGCGCCCCACGGTCGAACGTGACGGGCTGATCCTGATGGTGGACGACGATCGGTTCCGGCTCGCCCCCGGCGAGCTGCCCGTCGAGCGCTGGGTCCGATTCCGTACGCTTGGGTGCTATCCGTTGACCGGCGGCGTCGAGAGCCGGGCAACGACACTGAGCGAGGTCATCCAGGAAACGCTGCTCACCACCACGTCCGAACGCCAGGGCCGCGCCATCGACCATGATCAGGCCGCGAGCATGGAAAGAAAGAAGCAGGAAGGGTATTTTTGATGGGTCAAAAGGTGATCCGTCATCCCAGCGAAAGTTGGGATCGCTTGCGGCGAATGGCGCGCGCCCTGGCCAGCGGTCCTAGCGTTCGCTGGGGCGACGCGACGTCCCGCCGGGGCGACGGGATGTCGAAATGACCGGGTACCGCCCCGACGCGCTCATCGCGAGCGACATCGACGCCTATCTCGCGTTGCATCAGCACAAGTCGCTGCTGCGTTTCATCACCTGCGGCTCGGTCGATGACGGCAAATCGACGCTGATCGGGCGGCTGCTGTACGATGCAAAGATGATCTTTGAAGATCAGCTCGCCGCGCTCGAAGCTGATTCCCGCCGCGTCGGCACGCAGGGGCAAGAGATTGATTTCGCGCTGCTGGTCGATGGCCTTGCCGCCGAGCGCGAACAAGGCATTACGATCGACGTCGCCTATCGCTTTTTCGTGACCGAAAAGCGCAAGTTCATCGTCGCCGATACGCCCGGGCACGAGCAGTATACGCGCAACATGGTGACCGGCGCCTCGACCGCGGACCTCGCCGTTATTCTGGTCGATGCGCGCAAGGGCGTGCTGACCCAGACGCGGCGGCACAGCTACCTCGCCAAGCTGATTGGCCTTCGCCACATCGTGCTCGCGGTCAACAAGATGGACCTGGTTGGCTATGCGCAGGATGTCTTTGACGCGATCGTCAGCGATTATGCGGCGTTTGCGCGCGACATTGGCATCGAGCGCTTCACCGCCATGCCGCTGTCGGGCTTCAAAGGCGATAATGTCACGGCGCGCTCGGCCAACATGCCCTGGTATCAGGGGCCGAGCCTGATCGAGCATCTCGAAACCGTCGAGCTTGCCGCCACGGCCCAGGCCGAGGCACCGTTCCGGCTGCCCGTGCAATGGGTCAATCGCCCCAATCTCGATTTTCGCGGTTTTGCCGGGTTGATCGCCAGCGGCACGGTGCGGCCGGGGGACCGGGTGCGCATCCTCCCCTCCGGCCGGGTTACCGACATCGCCCGCATCGTTACGATGGACGGCGACCTTGCCGAGGCAGTGGCCGGCCAATCCGTCACGCTCATGCTGGCGGACGAGGTCGATTGCGCGCGCGGTGACGTGATCGCCGCCGCCACGGCCCCGCCCCAGGCTTCTGACCAGTTTGCCGCGACGATGGTGTGGATGGCGGACGCACCGTTGCTGCCCAACCGTGCCTATCTGCTCAAGCTTGGCACCCAGATCGTCGGCGCCAGCGTGAAGGCGCCTGACCATGCCATCGACATCAACAGCCTGCAGCGCACTCCCGCCCGCACGCTGGAGCTCAACGATATCGGCCTCGTCGAGCTCTACACCGATCGCCCGATCGTGTTCGAACCCTATGCCGACAACCCGACGCTCGGCGGCTTCATCCTGATCGACCGCATCACCAATGCGACCGTTGCGGCGGGCATGATCCGCAATGCGCTACGCCGCGCCCAGAATGTCCATTGGCAGGCGACCGACATCAGCCGCGAAGCGCACGCCCGGCAAAAGGGTCAGCAGGCCAAGGTCTTGTGGTTCACCGGCCTGTCGGGGTCGGGCAAGTCGACCATCGCCAATCTGGTCGAGCAAAAACTCTATGCCATGGGTCGCCACAGCTTCCTGCTCGACGGCGACAATATCCGCCACGGGCTGAACAAGGATCTGGGCTTCAGCGATGCTGACCGGGTGGAGAATATCCGCCGGGTGGGCGAGGTTGCCAAGCTGATGACCGATGCCGGGTTGATCGTGCTGACGGCCTTTATTTCGCCTTTCCGGGCCGAGCGCGATTTGGTGCGGGCGATGCTGCCGCCGGGCGATTTTGTCGAAATCTTTGTCGACACGCCGCTCGACATTGCCGAAGCGCGTGACGTGAAGGGCCTCTATCGCAAAGCGCGCGCCGGTGAGATTGCGAGCTTCACCGGGATCACCAGCCCCTATGAGCGGCCCGCCAATCCCGAATTCCACATCGACACGACGCTCGAAAGCGCCGAAGATGCCGCCAACCGGATCGTCGAGCATATTATCGGCGTGTGGAGCTACAATCTTTGACGGATGCCGAACTCGCCCGCACTGTTGCCGCCGAAGCGGGCGCGCTGCTGACCGATATTCTGGCCGATTGCCCGACGGCGCAGCGCGGCGATCGTGGCGATCGCGAAGCCAATGCGTTGATTATCGCGCGGCTGCGCGCGGCACGGCCCGATGATTTCATCCTGTCCGAAGAAGCGCAGGATGACCGCCGCCGTTGCGCGGCGCGACGCGTGTGGATCATCGATCCGCTGGACGGCACGCGCGAATATGCGAGCGGCATTGGCGAATGGGCCGTGCATGTCGGCCTGGCGATTGACGGTGTGCCGAGCGTCGGCGCGGTGGCGCTGCCCGCTTTGGACAAGCTGTTCGCGAGCGACCAGTCGTTTTGCCTGCCGACGCCGCGGGAGGCGCGGCCGCGCATCGTCGTCAGCCGCAGCCGCGCCCCCGCGATCGCCCGCCACGTCGCCGCGACGCTGGAGGCGGAACTCGTGCCGATGGGCTCGGCAGGCGTGAAGGCCATGGCCGTGGTTGAGGGGCTGGCCGATATCTATCTCCATGATGGCGGGCAATATGAATGGGATAATTGCGCGCCGGCGGCGGTGGCGCTTGCCGCTGGCATGAATGCCTCGCGCCTCGACGGCAGCCCGCTGACCTATAATTGCGCCGACCCGTTCCTGCCCGATTTGCTGATCTGCCACCCCCGCTGGACAGCGCCCGTACTGGCGGCGCTGGCGAGCGCCGTCCCGAGCGGGGACGGCCCGGCGCAACGCCATGATTAATCCATTTCGGCCAAACCTCGACATCCCTATAACCTAGGCTATTGGGATTTGCGGGTGATTCGTCGATCACGCGCATGGGGGAGACAGACAGTGCGGGTGTTCAGCAGCCTGTTTCTGCTGCTGGCGGCGATTACGCTGCTGATCCTGTCGTGCGCGGCGGCGATCCTCATTTCGGCGACGCTCTATTTGCTGGCGCTATTCCTGCCCGCCCAGAGCGACACTGCCGCGGGGATCGACTTTGCCCGGGCGATGATCGTCATCATCAGCGCGACCTTTGGCGTGGCGCTGGTTCTGTCGTTGATCTTTACCCGCTTCATCGCCGCGCAATGGACGCGGCCGCAGCGCCGACTTTACGCGGCAAGCGTTCAGGTGGCGGATGGCAATTTCAACGCCGATTTCACCGAAGGCGGGCCCATCGAAACCGCGCTCACCATGCGCAATCTGGGCCGGATCGCCCGGTCATTTGATCGCGTGGAGACCGCGCGACGCAGCTTTCTGGTTGGAATCGCGCAGGAATTGCAAGCGCCGGTACGCGCGGTATGCGACCGGCTGGCCGAGCTTCACCAATTGGGGCGCGACGTGGCGCAGGACGAATTGCTGTCGATCAGCGACAAGGTCCAGCGGCTGGTCGAAATGGCCGATGACCTTCATGCCGTGGCGCTTGCCGATCTTGGCCGCTTGCCCGTCACCTTCGGGCCGGTCGATCCCTGCGCGCTCATCCACAATGCGATGTGGGCCAATCGTCGCCGGGCC
>CANJKQ010000219.1 GCA_947474905.1 Pseudomonadota bacterium
ATTCTTGGCGCCCCAGGGATAGGCGCCGCCCTCAACGCGCCGAACCGGTTGCATCAATCGGCAGACGCGGGGAAGGCGGGCAGCTTGGCAATGTCGCGCGCGTCATGCTGGATGACGACCGTGGCATTCACATTCTTGGCCATGCCTTTCAGCCGCTCGATCGAGGCAAGCGAATCGGCGCGATCGGTATTGAAACCGGGCACGCCATTGCTGTCATAATTTTCGCGGAAGTGCGCGACATCGCCCGACAGCAGCACGGGGCCCATCCCGGTCAGCCGGACGAGCAGCGAATGGTGCCCCGGCGTATGCCCCGGCGTTTCCAGCATGGTGACCGTGCCGTCGCCAAACACGTCGCGATCGCCAGTCACCGGATCGACCGCCCCGCCCTTCTGCGTCCAATTGGTCGCGAGCGTCGGGTTGATCCCGAACGGCAGCGGATTGGCGCGCATCGCCTCCCAATCGCGCGTGCCGATCAGCAACTTCGCCTTGGGGAAATCGTCCGACTGGCCGAGATGATCGAAATGATAATGGCTGATGCCGATAATCGACACCTGATCGGGCTTGATGCCGATTTCATTCAGCTGCTCGATCACGGTCTTGGTGACGGTTGGCGAGAACGTGTCCTTGCTGTTCATCGCCGCGCCTTTCAGCGCCGCGGGCAGGCCCGTTTCCCACAGCATATAGGTTTCGCCATGCTTGATCAGGTAGCAGCTGTCGGTAATCCGCGTCTTGCGCCCGACATAGGCCTTGACGTCGGAAAAGGCGTCCATGTCGTTGACCTGGATCGACCCGCAATCGAGCCGCCATAATTTGATCGCGCCGCTCGGCTGGCCGCTGACGGAAACCGCCGCCGCGCCGCTCAACACCGTGCCCATCGCCAGCAGATACAAAGCACGTTTCATGTGAGCGACCCCTCTTTCATCAATTCCCTGACATCGGTCAGCCGCCCCGTAACGGCTGCTGCCGCTGCCATTGCTGGCGACACGAGATGCGTGCGCGCGCCAGGCCCTTGGCGTCCTACGAAATTCCGGTTGGAAGTGGAAGCGCAGCGTTCGCCCGGCGGCACTTTATCGGGGTTCATCGCGAGACACATGGAACAGCCCGGCTCGCGCCATTCAAAGCCCGCCTCGATCAACGCGGCGGCCACCCCTTCCGCCTCTGCCTGACGCTTGACGAGGCCCGATCCGGGAACGACCAGCGCGCGCACGCCAGCGGCGACCCGGCAGCCTTTGGCGATGGCGGCGGCGGCGCGTAGATCCTCGATCCGGCTGTTGGTGCAGCTGCCGATGAAGACATGGCTGATCGCCACGTCGCGCATCGCCGTGCCCGGGGTAAGGCCCATATAATCGAGCGATTTGCGCGCGGCGGCCTGTTTGGACGGGTCGGCGAAGCTCATCGGATCGGGCACCGCGCCGGTAATCGGCACGACATCCTCGGGGCTGGTGCCCCAGGTGACGCTGGGCGCGATATCTGCCGCATCGATGACGACGCTTTTGTCATAGGTCGCGCCCGGATCGGTCGCGAGCGTCCGCCACCAGGCGACCGCACGATCCCAATCCTCGCCCTTGGGCGCCATCGGCCGACCTTTCAAATAATCGAAAGTCTTGTCGTCGGGCGCGATCAGCCCCGCCCGCGCGCCCGCCTCGATCGACATATTGGCGATGGTCAGCCGCCCCTCGATCGACAAATCGCGGATTACGCTGCCGGTATATTCGATGACATGGCCGGTGCCGCCCGCCGCCCCGATGCGGCCGATGATCGCGAGCACGACATCCTTGGCGGAGACACCCTGCCCTAACGCGCCCTCGATCCGCACTTCCATAGTACGCGATTGCTTGAGCAGCAGCGTCTGCGTCGCCAGCACATGCTCGACCTCGCTGGTGCCGATGCCGAAGGCGAGCGCGCCGAGCGCGCCATGCGCCGAGGTATGGCTGTCGCCGCAGACAAGCGTGGTGCCCGGCAGCGTGAAGCCCTGTTCGGGCCCGACGACATGGACGATCCCCTGCTCGGGCGCGGTCGCGTCGATATAATCGATGCCGAAATCGGGGGCATTGCGGCGTAGCGCGTCGAGTTGTGCCGCGCTTTCGGGATCGGCAATCGCGATCGGCTGGCCACCTGCATCGACGCGCGGCGTCGTCGGCAGATTATGGTCGGGCACCGCCAGCGTCAGGTCGGGGCGCCGCACCTTGCGCCCCGCCGCGCGCAACCCCTCAAACGCCTGCGGGCTGGTCACTTCGTGGACAAGGTGCCGATCGATATAGATCAGGCACGTCCCGTCATCGCGCCGCTCGACGACATGCACGTCCCAGATCTTGTCGTAGAGCGTTTGCGGCGCAGCCATGTCTCTGGCGCTTAATGCTTTGTTGCTTGGGGGCAACCCCGTGGCGAAGATTTATTGCGCCGGATACCCGGCCTGCTCGCGCTTCAGCGCGGCGTGGATCTGATCGATCTCGGCGTCGGTCAGGTATTTGAGATGCCCCTTCGCCGCCCAGCTCATCCAGCCGAGGTCGCCCGGGGTCAGGCCTACGCCGGTCTTGAGCAGCCGGTGGAACGCCGCCGGATCATAGGACGCGGCAACCGGTGCCAGCGGCGGCGCCATCTGGTCGCCAAGCGAATTGGCGACGTGCAGCCGATGGCATTGCTGGCACGATCCGTTGACGACATACATGCCCATATCCGCAGGCCGATCCTTGGGCGCATCAACCCTGGTCCGCGCCTTGCCGTCGAGCTTGCCGGTCAGCAACGCGTAGCGGGCAGCGGGCGTCCACGCCATGCCACCAATGGTCATGTCCTTGGGCGTGGCGCGCACCGTCCTGATCCAGCCGATCATTTGCGCGATGTCGCGATCAGCAAGCTTGCCGACGAGCTGCACCGGCATGACGTACATCTGGTGCCCGTCCTTGCCGACGCCATAGCGGATCGCGCGCGCAATCTCGGCATCGCTATGCGTCGCGGCGATCGAGGCGAAGCCCGGCGCGACCGCCTTGGCGCCGGGCGCATCCTCGATCACTTCGCCCTCGCCATGTTCGCCATGGCAGCCCTGGCAGAAGAAGATCTCGGTCAGCCGATCGCCTTCCGCGACGCCCGCTGCCGAGCGATCGGCGACGATGGCGGGATAGGGCGCGTCATAATGCTGACGGATAATCCATTCCGACGCCGCATAGGCCCCGCCCGCGCCAAGCAGCGCGATCCCCGCCACCCCAAGCGCCCCGCGCCAAAGCCATTTGATCATGGCGTCCTTCCCCTTTGATTATTCAACGTTGTCCAGCGTCACACCGTCCCCGTCACCCCGGCCTTGAGCCGGGATCCCGCTTCTTCCAACGCCGGATTACAGCGGGACCCCGGCTCAAGGCCGGGGTGACGATGGAAAAACATACCAGCTCAAGGTGCCACCATCGGCGACACATAAGCCGGGTCGTGCGTCACCGGCAGCGGCTTGCCGGTGCGGAGCGCATCGAGGACGGCGGCAAAGTCGGTCTTTGCGCGCCAGCCCAGCACGCGTTCGGCCCGGCCAGCGTCGTACACCCGGTCGATCGACGCGGGGAGCACCCACTCCTGCGCCCCGTAAAGCGCGGCCGCGTCGGGAAAATGCCGCTCGATCACCGCCGGCGCATCCGCCTTCAACGCCGCCACCTCATCGCGCGCGAAGGGCGTCGGCGCCGACAGGATGAAGGTGTCGAAACCGATCGCCGGCGCGCGATCCAGCGCCAATACATGCGCCGCGACCGCGTCCTCCACCGTCAACCGCCGGTTGAGCAGTTCATTCGCCTTCAGATTCTCGCCCGATGGCTGCGCGTGAGTGTCGTCATCCTCAGGGAAGAAGCGCCCGGTGCGCAGGATGAGGCA
>CANJKQ010000220.1 GCA_947474905.1 Pseudomonadota bacterium
GCGCCGTCAGGCTGATGAACCTGTTCGGTCAGGCGGCGCGCCACACCATCGTCTCGGGCGTGCCGGGGGCGCTGGGCGCGCGCGACGCCATTGCGCCCGGCATCCGCTATGAAATCGCGCAGAACCCGCCGCCCTTGACCGGCAAACCATCGGTCGCGCGCTATGAAGCGATTGCCCGTTACATGCAGCGGTTTGACCTGGTGCTGAGCTATAATTGGGGTGCCATTGACGGCGCGATGGCGCGGCGCGTGTTCGGCAAGGGCCAGCCGCCGCTGATCCATCATGAAGACGGGTTTAACAGCGACGAGGCGCTGCGGCTGAAGATGGAGCGCAATGTCTATCGCCGCATCGCGCTCAGCGCCGCCCAGGCGCTGGTCGTGCCGTCCAAAACGCTCGAGACGATCGCGCAGCGCGCATGGAAAACGCCTGCGGCCAAGCTCCACCGCATCGTCAACGGCATTGCGCTTGATCGGTATCAGCAGCCCCCCGTTGCGCGCGCCATTCCGGGCTTCAAGCGGCAAAAGGGCGAGGTCGTCGTCGGCACGATTGCGGGCTTGCGACCGGTTAAGGATATTCCCCGCCTGGTCCGCGCGGTTGGCGGGCTATCGGCGCGCGTGCGGCTGGTGATCGTGGGCGAGGGGCCGGATCGCGACGCGATTGCGGCGACGGCGAACGCGATGGGACTGGCCGATCGGCTGGTGATGCCCGGCTTTCTGCCCGATCCGCATCGCTATATCGGGCTGTTCGATATTTTCGCGCTGTCGTCGCACAGCGAGCAGTTCCCGATCGCGGTGGTTGAGGCAATGGCGGCGGGGCTGCCCATCGCAGCACCAGCGGTGGGCGACTTGGCCGACATGGTGGCGCTTGAAAACCTGCCGCATATCGCGCGCTTCACCGGCGCGGTCGATTTGCGCGACGCGATCGAGCCGCTCGCCGCCGATGCCAAGCTGCGCGCCCGGATCGGCGCTGCCAATCGCGCCAAGGCGCTCGCGCTGTACGACGAGGCGACCATGGTTGGTCGCTATGCGCGGCTCTATGGTTCAGCGATTGGCAAGCCTGATGCGTTTACCAGCCTTGGCGATTGACGCTTAAGGCTCGCCTGCCACAATTTTGCCGTTATAAGATCAGCTCCCACAATGAGCCGGGAAGGACGAAAGACGTGTTCAAGGGCCTGACGCCCATCGTTTATAATGGCCGCGAGGTCTGGCCGCTGATCGAAGGCGGCAAGGGCGTGGCGGCGACGAATCATGCCTCGGCGGGCGCCTGGGCGGCGGCGGGCGGCATCGGCACGGTTTCGGCGGTGAATGCCGACAGCTATGACGCGGACGGCAAGATCATCCCGCAAATCTATCGCGCGCTCACCCGCCGGGAACGGCATGACGAGCTGATCCAATATGCGATTGAAGGCGCCGTCCAGCAGGTGCGCCGCGCCTGGGAAATCGCGGGTGGCAAGGGCGCGATCAATATCAACGTCTTGTGGGAAATGGGCGGCGCGCAGCGCGTGCTCCACGGCGTGCTGGAACGGACGCGCGGCATGGTGGCGGGTGTCACCTGTGGCGCGGGCATGCCCTATAAGCTTTCCGAAATCGCGGCTTCTTATGACGTCAATTATTTGCCGATCATCAGCTCGGCGCGGGCCTTCAGGGCACTGTGGAAGCGCGCTTATTCCAAAGCGGCGGAGTGGCTGGCGGCGGTCGTTTACGAAGACCCCTGGCTCGCCGGCGGCCATAATGGCTTGTCCAATGCCGAAGATCCACGGGCGCCCGAAGACCCTTATCCTCGCGTCAAGGCGCTGCGCGAAACGATGCGCGAAGGTGGCATTTCCGACACGGTGCCGATCGTCATGGCGGGTGGCGTCTGGTATCTGCGCGACTGGAATGAATGGATCGACAACCCGGAGCTTGGCGCGATCGCTTTCCAGTTCGGCACGCGGCCGCTGTTGACCAAGGAAAGCCCGATTCCCGAGGCGTGGAAGGAACAGCTGACCCGGATCGAGGAAGGCGACGTACTGCTCCACCGCTTCTCGCCGACCGGTTTTTATTCAAGCGCGGTGCGCAACAGCTTTCTGCGCAATCTGGAGGCGCGGACCGAACGGCAAATTCCCTTCTCCACCCAATCGGCCGGTGACCATACCCATCAGCTCGATGTCGGGGTGAAGGGCAAGAATTTCTGGGTGACGCGCGGCGATTTGCTGCGCGCGCGGCAATGGTTCGGCGCGGGCTTCACCGAAGCGCTCAAGACGCCCGACAACACGCTCGTCTTCGTCACCGCCGAGGAAAAGGCGACCATCCGCAAGGACCAGTCGGACTGTATGGGCTGCCTCAGCCAATGCGCCTTTTCGTCGTGGATGGACAGCGAGACCAACTCGACCGGGCGGCTCGCCGATCCGCGCAGCTTCTGCATTCAGAAAACGCTGCAGGATATCGCGCATGGCGGCGACGTCGACCAGAACCTGATGTTTGCCGGTCACGCCGCCTATCAGTTCAAGCGCGACCCGTTTTACTCCAACGGGTTTGTCCCCACGGTGAAGCAGCTGGTCGATCGCATCCTGACCGGGGATTGAGCCCGGCCAGGGCGAAGGAACAGCGATCAATCAGTAATTTACCCTTTGCGTGGATGGTTGCCGAATCATTCAGGGGTGGGGTCTGCTATGGGTGCGAGCACCTTTAAATATCGTCGTCCCGAACCTGCGCTGGTCGAACAGCGTAGAAGCGATCGGCATCCGGTGTTCATCCAGCGCGCGACCGTGCGGCGCGGGCGCACCAAGCCGGTCGAGGCGCGGCTGCAAGACGTGTCGATCTTTGGCTGCAAGCTGGCCTGCGCAGACGCCGCCATGCCGGACGAGCGCGTGTGGCTGAGCATTCAGGGCGGCATGCCGATCGAAGCGACGGTGGTGTGGGCCGATAACGGGTTGATCGGCTGCCGATTCGCCCAGCCCATCTCGGGCGGCACCGTGCGCGCGCTGACGCTGGGGCTCTGACGCTGGGGTTCTGGCGCTCAATCACGATTGCCGTTGACGACCTTTCTGGCCTACCCTGTGCCAATATAGCCAATATAAGGGTGGGAGAGGGCAGATGCGGAAGGCATGGGCAGCGGCGTCGTTACTGGCGCTGATGGCGGGGCATGGGGTCGCAAGCGCGAAGGCGCCCGCATATTCCGCGACAATCACCCGCACCAAATTCGGGATTCCGCATATCCGATCGACCAGCTGGGGCGGTCTCGGCTTTGGCGTTGGTTATGCCTATGCGCAGGATAATCTCTGCTTGCTGGCGGAGGAGTTCGCGACCGTCGCAGGCGAACGATCCAAATATTTCGGCGCCAAGAAGACGGCGACCTTGGGGTTCAGCGACGTCGACAATCTGTCATCCGACCTTTTCTTTCGCGCCGTGATTGACGTGCCCGCCTTGCGCCGGGAATTGGGCAAAAGATCGCCCGAACTGCAAAGCGTGGTCCATGGCTATGTCGCCGGTTACAATCGCTGGCTGCGTGAAATCGGCCCGAGGGGCGTTCCCGCGCAGTGCCGGGGGCAGGACTGGGTACGCCCGATTACCACGGACGATTATCTGCGGCTGATTGAAAAAGAGATGCTGCTGGCCAGCTCGCTCGCGCTTGCGCCGTTCATCGCCAATGCGCAGCCGCCCGCCGCGCCGCAAAGCTCGATGGCGCTGCCCAATGTCGATCCTTTCGCGCCGCGCGACATCGGGTTCGGCAGCAATGGCTGGGCCTTTGGCTCGGCGGTTACCGAAAGTGGCAAGGGCGTCGTGGTCGGCAATCCGCACTTCCCTTGGAATGGCCCGGCACGTTTCTGGCAGCTGCACGTGACGATTCCCGGCAA
>CANJKQ010000221.1 GCA_947474905.1 Pseudomonadota bacterium
ACGGGCCGCCCTTTTCGGTTAAGCGACCCGGCAACTTTGCCCCGACGCACAAAGCGGTGTACCCCCGCCCTTGGGGCACGTTGACGACTCGACCATGAGCGGGCAAATCCCCGCCACCCAAGTGGCTTAAACAGGAGCAGGAAATGTCTTCAGCCAGAATGTCGCGTCTTGGAACCATTGGCCTGGGCGTCGCGGTGTCCGCACTTGCGCTCGCCGCGTGCTCGAAGGAGCCATCGACCACCGCCAGCAGCAGCGGCACGCCCAGCGAAATGGCGACGCCCGCCGCGAATGACGCGATGGCCTCGACCGGCGGCAACACCGGTGCGGCGGCTCCGGCTGCGGCGCCTGCCGCTGACAATACCGACACCGTGGACGGCACCAAATATGCCTCGTTCACTGGCGACGCCAAGTCGGGCGAGCAGGTGTTCGTCGCGTGCAAGACCTGCCACGCCATCGACAAGAACATGATCGGCCCGATGCTGAAGGGCGTTGTCGGTCGCAAGGCGGGCAGCATTGCTGGCTATACCTATTCGGCCGCCAACAAGAACAGCGGCATCACCTGGACGCCGGAGAAGCTGTTCCAGTATCTCGAAGCGCCGCAGCGTGTCGTGCCCGGCACCAAGATGACCTATCCGGGTCTGAAGGACGCGCAGAAGCGCGCGGACGTGATCGCCTATCTGAAGACGCAGGCGTAATTTCGGTTCAGGCGGCGGGAGGCACGGGCTTCCCGCCGCTCCATATGCTAACTCCCTGCATCCCGTTCGTGTCGAGCGAAGTCGAGCGTGTCGAGCGAAGTCGAGACACGCTTGCCTGTCCTCTGCGAGGCTCCCCGTCCCTCGACTGCGCTCAAGACGAACGGGCGCAGAGTTGGGACTGTCTGAAGTCTATTTCCGCCGCGCCAAATCCTTAAGATGCAGCGGCAGCGACAGGATCAGCGGCAGCGCGATCCACGGCCATGTCGCGCCCACCAGCGCCGCGCGCAACGCAACCAGCATCAGCGCGCCCGGTCCCAGCCGCAAGGCCACCGCACCCGCCGACCAGCCGCCGCGCGCGACCAGCCACAGCGCTTCTGCCGCCATCACCGCCAGCACGATATCGGCGGCATGACCGCTCGCGAACAGCCACGCCATTATGGCGCTCAGCCGAACAGGTGATTGAGGTGAACGATCTGCAGGTTGAGATAGCCCGCAAACGTCACCCATAACAGATAGGGCGTCAGCAAGGCCGAGGCGAGCATCGATCGCCGCCAGCTATAAACGATCAGCGCGCCGACCGAGAGCCACAGCAACGCCACGTCCGCCACGGCCCAATCGGGCCGGTGCAGCCGGAAGAACAAGATGCTCCACAAGATGTTGAGGAAGCCGTTGATCGCAAACAGGCCGATCAGCGTATCGCCTTCGCGCGCATTGGGCATGGCCCGCCACCCCGTTACCGCCGCCAGCGCCGTCACCGCGAAAATCAGCGTCCAGACAATGCCATAAGCGCCATCGGGCGGCGCCCAATGCGGCTTGACCAGTGCATCATACCAGGGATCGATCGTCGTCATCGTCGCGCCGACCATCGCGACGACCGTCGCCGCAAGGCCCGCGATGAACATCGGAAACAGCCAGGCGCGCCCCATATCGCTATAACCCCTTGCCTGCCCCATCGGGGCACGCATCAGGTCGCGAACCCCAGCAGATGCCCCATATCCTTCACGAAAACCCGCATATGCGCCATGGGTTTTCGCCGCACGAGGCGCTTGTTCATATAGGCTTCCCAGGTCAGCGCCTGCACGTCCTTGTCGGCGCACATCTTGACGAACGCCTCGCGCCTTTTGTCGCTGGCATACCAGAAATATTGCAGCAGGCGCAGCACCCAGAAGGTGCGGCCATGTTCCCGCATGAAGGCGCGGCGCGCCGATTTCAGCTCGGCGGCGCGACCAGTGTTGAGGAAGCGATCGACGCTTTGTGCCGCGATGCGCCCGCAGGCCATGGCGTAATAAATGCCCTCGCCCGATGCGGGCGCAACCACGCCCGCCGCATCGCCGCAGACCAGCACGTCGCGACCATTATCCCAGCGTTTCAAGGGCGTCAGCGGGATCGGCGCGCCTTCGACGCGCACGGTTTCGCATTGATCAAGCCCCGTCGTCGCCCGCAGCCGGGCGACGGCCTTGCGCAGTTCAAACCCCTTGTTCGCGCTGCCGACGCCGATGCTGGTATGGGCGCCGTGGGGGAACACCCAGGCATAGAAATCGGGTGACAAATCACCTTGATAAATCACGTCGCAGCGATGCCCGGCGAACCCTGCCTGCGCCGCCACATCGCCTTCGGGTGAGGCGACGACTTCGTGATAGGCAAACACGCATTTGACGCGGTCGCCGCCGGGAATGGCATTGCGCGCGACGCCCGACCGCGCCCCATCGGCGCCGATAACGGCGCGGGCGCGAACGCGATATTCATGCCCGCCGCGCCCTTCGCGATAGACGACGAGCGCCATGCCATCGGCGTCGCGATCGATGCGGTCAAAGCTGCCGACGCGGCGCTCCGCCCCCGTCACCGCCGCCCGATCACGCAGCCAGTCGTCGAACACCTCGCGATCGACCATGCCGACAAAGCCACCCGGTGTGCTCGCCGAAACCGGCATGTCGACGCTGCGGCCCGAGGGCGCGACCATTCGGGCGGCGGTCGCGCGGGCGACGAGGAGATGATCGGGGATCGCGAAATCGCGGATCAGGCGCGGCGGGATGGCGCCGCCGCACGGCTTGATCCGCCCGGCGCGATCAAGCAGCAGCACGCGCCGCCCCGCCGCCGCCAGATCGGTCGCTGCGGTCGCCCCAGAAGGCCCGCCGCCGACCACGACCACGTCATATTGCTGTTCCTCGGTCATAGCGCATACTCCCGATCGGTGGCGCGGTGCGGCTGACGCTTCGGCGCCGACCATCCGCCGAGCCGCAGCGACAGCCCGGCCGCAACGAGGAACAACAGCGCCTCGCTCGCAAAGACCATGATGAAGGCACGATCGGTCGCGCCCATTGCCCAGCGGCCAATATCGATGCCGACCGCGCCGATCAGCCCGCCCGCACCGAAGGCGATCGCCTGTGCCGCCCCCCACACGCCCATGCGCATGCCTTCGCGACGCGGACCGGCAGCGCCCGCCAGCCCCATCATCGCGCCGATCGCGGCGACCGCGAAAATGCCATTGGCAAAGCCCAGCCCAAAGATTGTCAGGGAGAGCGGCCATCCCGGCCCGACTCGCGCCGCGACCGCCAACCCGGTAAGGGCCAGCGCCGATCCTACGCACCCGCCGAAGATCCAGCGCCGCATCGCCGCTGCGCTGCCACCGCCAAAGGCACTGCCACCAATACCCGCCAGCACCATCCCGCTCAGCACGCCCATATGCTGCACGCTGGAAAGGCCGGTCGACTGCCCGGGCGTATAGCCGAAGCGCAGCCCGGCAAACGGCTCCAGGATCAAATCCTGCATCGAATAGGCGAACATCGAGAGGAAGACGAAGAGCGTAAAGCGTCGGGCATCCGGATCGCGCAGCATCTCGCACACGGCATCACCGAAGCTGTCCCCGCTGCCGTCGGTCGCTACCGGCTCGGTGAAGCTCAGCCCCGGTCGTTCGACCCGCCACACCGCCAGGCACGACAGCGCGAACGCCCCCGCGACGATGCCGCCGACAACCAGCCCCAATCTTGGCAACGAGAAAGGATCGACCAGCTTGCTCGCGATGCCCGAGGTGACGACGATACCCATCACCATCATGATCCAGGTGATCGAGGCGGCCGCCGCGCGCCGCCCCGGTGCGACTTGCGTTGCCAGCAGCGCGAGCAGC
>CANJKQ010000222.1 GCA_947474905.1 Pseudomonadota bacterium
GCCATCCGCTGGCAAAGTCCTTGCGCGATGAAGTGAAAACGCGGCACTAAAGCGCCGTGGCGGCTGGGTCCACCCCCGCCAGCGACAAAGGAGGAGAAGCCAATGCGCCGATTTGCCGCCCTGATGATCCTGGTCGCCCCGTTGCCCGCCCAGGCCCAGGAAAATCCCGGCCAACAAGAAGTTATCGTAACGGGCATGCGGCGCGACATTGACGGTTATGAAGCGGGGATGCCCGCTGTGGGATTGCAACGTCGCGCCGATTTTGCCGTGCAGCAGATCACGATCAACGGCGACACGCGCGATGCCGACAAGCGCCGCGAGGAAATCTACGCGATGGTTCGCGCCGCGCTCATGATCGCACCAAAGCGAGGCGTGGAGCTGGCGCAGGGCGACACCGTTGTCGAGCCGTTGACGCTCGACAATTATACCAGCCTGTCGCTGAAGAAAGACAGCCGACCGGACGCTGACAAGGTGAGTTTCCTGGTGAAGACACCGCTCGGTCCCAACGTCGATCTGCGTGCAGCCGAAGCGCGCATTGCCGCATTTGTGAAGGCAGTGCCGCCCGTCGGCCGTGCCCTGATGGAGACGAGCGACGAGATCGCCTTATCCGTGGTGCGTCCGGACCAATATCGCGGTGAAATCATTGCCAAAGTCGCCGACGATGCCCGTTTCATGGCTGCCAAATTCGGGGATGGCTATGCCGTTGAAGCGCAGGGGGTGGAGCGTCCGGTCGAATGGGCGCGTGCGTCGCTTACCGATGTGCTGCTGTATATACCCTATAAGTTGACGGTCGTCCCGAAACGTTAAGCTGGGCCGATGCATCCCGTCTCGTTCAACACATGCGTGCACAATTGCGCCTCGGCGCTGTCGCCCTCGGCCAGCGCCGCCACCGTTACCCAGCCTTCGGCGCGCTTGGCGGCGGCGAGCGCAGGGTCGGTGCCGAGCGGCACGAACAGGCGGCGGCGTTCGGCAGGGGTGATGCCGGCATCGATGATGGCGTCGGCATAGAGCGAAAAGCCGATCGCCGGCTCCTCGCTGCCATCATCATGCACGATCGTGTAGCTGCCGCCGCGGCCGATTTCGCGCCGCACCCCGCCCGCGAAAATCGAAAAGCCGATCCAGCTTTGATATTCAAAGCCGTGCCGCTCGGTGGGATCGAGGGTAAGCGACACCTTGTCGAACAGCCCCTCGGCGATCCGCCACAGCCCGTCCAGCCGGCTGGTCAGCGCGCCGCCGACATCGAACTGGCAGAGCCGGTCGTGCGAGGCCTTGAACGGTCCGGCGGCTTCGATCAGCGCGAGGAAGCGCCGGTCGATCGCCGCGACGCCGCCCGCATCCTTGGCGTCGAGCCGCTCCTTCAGCGCGTCGACGCGGTCCGCCGCCACCGCCAGCGGCCCCGCCGCCAGCGTGTCGACCAGATCGGGCAGGGTAAAGTCGATCGAGATGTCGGCCACGCCCGCCGCCGCCAGCGCCTCGACCGCCACCGTCACCACTTCACGCGCGGCGGCGATGCTGTCGAGGCCGATCAGCTCGCAGCCAATCTGGCGTTGCTCGCGCGCGGGTGCCAGTTGCGAGGCGCGCAGCTTGACCACTGGCCCCGCATAGCTCAGCCGTACCGGGCGCGGGTGATGCGCCATTTGCGTCGCGGCGATGCGGCCGACCTGCGCGGTGATATCGGGCCGGATCGCCAGCGTGCGCTGCGAGACGGGATCGACATAGCGCACCGCATCGATGGTCCGCGACGCCTTCAGCCGCGCCGCCAGCCCTTCGAAAAACTCGACCAGCGGCGGGTCGACCCGCTCATAGCCATGGCCAAACGCGGTTTCGAGCACCCGCGCCTCAAGCCGCGCCGCCGCATCGCCCGCAGGCGGCAAGCGGTCATGAAAGCCTTCGGGGAGGAGGGAGCTACTCAAAGCCCTCTCCCCTCTGGGGAGAGGGTTTGGGAGAGGGGTCGTCCTGCAGGACAGCGTTTATTGCTGCCAGCACCCCAGCCAAATTCCCCTGCACGTCTCGATTGGCGAAGCGGATCACCCGATATCCCTTGCTGACAAGCCAGGCCGTACGCTCGGCGTCGCGCGCCTCGTTGCCTGCGTGGGTGTCCCCGTCAAGCTCGATCACCAGTTTTTGCGACCGGCACACGACGTCAGCGATATAGGGACCGATCACGACCTGGCGGGAAAATTTGAACCCGTTGAGGCGCCCGGCCCGGAGTTCGAGCCATAGCTTTTGTTCAACGGGGGAGGGCGTTCGGCGCATAGCCTTCGCCCTGTTCAATAACACGGGGTCCTGCTGCATCGCCCCTCTCCCAACCCTCTCCCCAAAGGGGAGAGGGCTTGTTTTGCCGCCTAGAACCGCAGCGCCATCGCCGTTTTCACGCCCGCCAGCGCGCGGACCTTGCCAATCAGCTCTGGCGTCACCGCGTCGTCGACCGATAGCAGCAGCACCGCTTCGCCCCCCGCCGAGCGGCGCCCGAGGTGGAAGGTCGCGATGTTGACGCCCGCTTCGCCCAGCAAGCTCCCCAGCCGGCCGATGAACCCCGGCGCATCCGCATTGACGACATAGAGCATGTGGCCCGCCAGATCGGCCTCGACCTTGATGCCGAACAGCTCGACCAGGCGCGGCGCCTGATCGCCGAACAGCGTGCCCGCGACCGACCGATCACCAGCCTGCGTCTTCACCGTCACGCGGACAAGGGTGTGGTAATCGCCTTCGCGATCATGCCGCACTTCGCGCACGTCGAGTCCGCGCTCCTTGGCCAGGAAGGGGGCGTTGACCATGTTGACCGTGTCCGAATGCACGCGCATCAGCCCGGCGAGCACGGCGGAACTGATCGGCTTCTGGTTCAATTCGGCCGCGGCGCCTTCGGTCTCGATCGCGATCGCGTCAAGCGCGTCATGCGCCAATTGCCCGACCAGCGAGCCCAATTTCTCGGCCAGCGCCATATAGGGCTTGAGCTTGGGCGCTTCTTCGGCCGACAGGCTCGGCACGTTGAGCGCGTTGGTGATGCCGCCGGTGGTGAGGTAATCGGCCATCTGCTCGGCAACCTGGAGCGCGACATTGACCTGCGCTTCGGTGGTCGACGCGCCGAGATGCGGCGTCGCGACAAAGCCCGGCGTGCCGAACAGCGGCGAGGCCTCGGCGGGTTCGGTCTGAAACACGTCGAGCGCGGCGCCGGCGACATGGCCCGCATCGAGCAGTTCCTTCAGCGCCGCTTCGTCGATCAACCCGCCGCGCGCGCAATTGATGATGCGGATGCCCTTCTTGGTCTTGAGCAGATTGTCGCGGTTTAGGATGTTGCGCGTCTGGTCGGTCAGCGGCGTATGCAGCGTGATGAAGTCGGCGCGGGCGAGCAGATCGTCGAGCGTCACCTTTTCAATGCCGAGTTCGATCGCGCGCTCAGGCGTGAGGAAGGGATCATAGGCGATCACCTTCATCTTCAGCCCCAGCGCGCGATCGGCGACGATCGAACCGATATTGCCCGCGCCGATCAGCCCCAGCGTCTTGGCGTAAAGCTCGACGCCCATGAAGCGGTTCTTTTCCCACTTGCCCGCCTGGGTGGAGGCATCGGCCTCAGGCAGCTGGCGAGCGAGCGCGAACATGAGGGCGATGGCGTGTTCGGCGGTCGTGATCGAATTGCCGAACGGGGTGTTCATGACGACAACGCCCTTGCCGCTCGCATAGGGGATGTCGACATTGTCGACGCCGATGCCGGCGCGGCCGATGACTTTCAGGTTGGTCGCCGCGTCGAGCACGTCCTTCGTCACCTTGGTCGCCGAACGGATGGCGAGGCCGTCATATTGGCCGATGATCGCGATCAGC
>CANJKQ010000223.1 GCA_947474905.1 Pseudomonadota bacterium
GGATGTTGAGCGCGGTGAAATTATACCAGTCGGTCTCGATTTCCGGACCAGTCGCGACCGCAAAGCCCAGATCGGCGAAGATTTCGGCAAGCTCGTCCATCACCTGGCTGACGGGGTGGATTGAGCCGCGCGGCGCAATGGCGGCGGGCAACGTCATGTCGAGCGTTTCGGCGGCAAGGCGCGCATCGAGCGCGGCCCGTTCCAGCGCGGCCTTGCGTGTGGCGATAGCGTCGGTCACCGCTTCGCGCAGGCCATGGATGCGCGGGCCCTGCGCCTGGCGCTCGTCCGGGCTCATCGCGCCCAGCGTTTTGAGCAGTGCCGTCACGCTGCCCGATTTGCCCAGCGCCGCCACGCGCACCGCCTCAATCGCGTCGGTGCTGTCCGCCGCTGCAACCTGGCCCAGCAGATCGGCCCGCAATGTGTCGATGTCGCTCATTCTTGTCTTTCCGTTTGCACGGGCTCGAACCCCAAGCCGATCGCTAGGTCAAGCCATTGCGGGTTGCTTTGCTCGATCAGGTTGAGCTTCCAGTCGCGATTCCATTTCTTCAGGCGCTTTTCGCGGGCAATGGCGCTCTCCATCGACTCATGAATTTCGTACCAGACGAGACGGTGGACACCATATTCGGAGGTAAAGCCGGGCACGACCCCGCTGCGATGTTGGTAGAGGCGACCGAGTAAGTCAGAAGTGACGCCGACATAGAGCGTGCCGACCCGACCGCTCGCAAGGATATAGACGCAAGGCTGCTTGGTCATCCTTTCCCTCCCGCTTCAGTGTTGAATGGATTCCCGCCTTCGCGGGAATGACGGCCTGGACTTCAAATCTCGTTTTCCCGTCATCCTCGGCATTTAATGCGTCATCCCCGCGAAGGCGGGGATCCATTCTTCCTGGTTCTCGACAATCTTTTCACCTGCTCAGAGCTGAGGACGAAAAAGGGCGCCGGTGTTGCCACCAGCGCCCGATTGATCATCGCCCAGGCTGTGGGCCGCCCCGCCGTCAGCCGGAACCGCTATGCGGCCCCGCTGCCCGGCCTGGCGGCGTTCTGACTTAGCGTCCCGCTAAATCAGGCGGCCGCCGTTGCCGGCAGCGCCGCCTTCGCCTGAGCGATGATGGCGGTAAATGCCTCGCCTTCATGCATCGCGATATCGGCCAGCACCTTGCGGTCGAGTTCGATGCCCGCGAGCTTCAGCCCGTGCATGAACTGCGAATAGGTCAGGCCTTCGGCGCGGACGCCGGCGTTAATGCGCTGAATCCACAGCGCGCGGAAATTCCGCTTTTTGACCTTGCGGTCGCGATAGGCATATTGCCCGGCCTTTTCGACGGCCTGGCGAGCGATGCGGATGGTATTCTTGCGGCGGCCATAATAGCCCTTCGCCTGATCCAAAATCCGCTTGTGCTTGGCCTTGGTGGTTACACCGCGCTTGACGCGTGCCATGGTCTATATCCTCCCGCTCAATTCAGGCCGTAAGGCGCCCAGGCCTTCACGGTCTTGGTGTCGGCGTCCGACAGCACGCTGGTGCCGCGGTTCTGGCGGATATATGTGGCATTGTGGCTGATCAGCCGGTGGCGCTTGCCAGCGACGCCGTGCTTGATCTTGCCCGTGGCGGTGAGCTTGAAGCGCTTCTTCACACCGCTCTTGGTCTTGAGCTTGGGCATTTTCGTCTCCTTTTGTCAGCGCGACGGTCTCGAACGGCCACGGCAGCCCATTTAGCCGGGCAGTTCCTCGGTATAATCGCGGAAAGCGGCGCCGTTAGCGGAACTCGTCGAGGATTGCAACCAGCGCGTCGAGGCTGTCGATGCTTGGGACATCGGGCGGCAGGGGCGTTGCCTCCAGCATTGCCCATGGCCCTCGCCGCAGCCGGATTGCGCGCATGCCCGCTGCCCGCGCGGGGCCGACGTCATTATCGAGCCGATCGCCGATATAGGCGATTGCCGATGCAGGTTGTCCGGCGGCGTCGATAATCCGGTCGAAAAAGCCGGGGTCGGGCTTGGCAACGCCCCATCCTGCCGACGTCGCGACAAAATCGGCGTCGATGCCGCACGCCTGCAACGCCTGCTCCGCGCCGCGCGGCTGGTTGCCAGCAATGCCGACGATCAGCCCACGCTGTTTCAATCGCACCAGACAAGGCAAGGCATCGGGATAAAGATCGGCGGCTTCGATGCGATAAGAGCGGGGCAGCGCCGCAAAATCGACGTCAGGCGCCACCAGCGTCACCGCCTTGCGCAGCGTTTCGCCCCGCGCGATCAAGCCGCCGACCGTTGCCATCAGGGTGAAGGCAGGCACGTTCAGTGCTTCGGCGAGCGAGGCCCATTGCCGTGTCTCGTCGACCAGCGTTTCACCCACATCAAAGACAACGGCGCGAATCATCGGCTCAATGCCCGTGGCACGCCAGCGTTTCGACAATCTCTTCGATACGGGCAGGGTCGCCGGCGGCGATGACGTCGCCTGCGCTGTCAACGGTGAGCGGGTCGCCCTGCCAGTCGCACATCCGCCCGCCCGCGCCTTCGACAATCGGGACAAGCGCGGCGAAATCGTGAATCTTCAGCCCGGCCTCGATCACAATGTCGAGCTGGCCCGAAGCGAGGCACCCGTAATTATAGCAATCGCCGCCATAGATCGCGCCGTGGCGCATATTGCCGCCAGAGGCTGCCGCAACCAATGCCAGATAATGCTCCGCCTCATGCTCGCTGAACAGATGCGGCGACGTCGTGGCGATGGCGGCGCCGGCCAGCGCCGGGCACGGCCGGGTGCGCACGGCGGCGCCGTTGAAGGTGGTTGGCTGGCCGATCACGCCTAGCCAGCGCTCGCGCCCCACCGGCTGATCGATGATGCCAAGCAACGGCCAGCCTTCCACCATCAGCGCGATCAGCGTCCCGAAAATCGGCCGCCCGCTGATAAAGGCACGCGTGCCGTCAATCGGATCGAGCACCCAGGCACGGCCCGACAGGCCTTGTTTCGTCCCATATTCCTCGCCGATGATCGCATCATCGGGAAAGGATTCTTCGATCAGCTGCCGCATCGCCGCTTCGGCCTCGCGGTCGGCCAGCGTGACGGGGGAGTGATCGGGCTTGGTTTCCAGCCCGTGCGGCGCCCGGAAATAGGGGCGGATGGCGGCGCCCGCCGCATCGGCAAGGCGTTGAGCAAGATTGATATCGGCAGACGTAACGCGCATTGACTGGCGCCTAGCCCCGACGCGTTTCCGACACAATCCAAAGGCATGAACATGATCATGCAAAACGCTTTTTCCCGCTACGCCGCCGCTGCCTTGCTCGGCCTTGCCCCCGCCGCCGCTCAGGCGGATACGCGGGCGGTGGTTGATCCGCCCGCCACGCGGGAAGCAGCGGCCAAGGGCGTGACGGTCTATGTCCTGAATGACGATGACGCGCCCGCCCCCATCGGAGCGCCGCCCCGCCTGACCGCGCGGGCAGCGGATGGCAGCGCGCTTGCGCTGGTGCCCGATGGCCTGCCCGAGACGACCCAAGTCGCGGGCCACAGCTTTGTCCGCCTGCGTTATCGCCTCGCCGATGCCGCGCTTGGCGACACGCCCGCGCCAACCGGGCAGCTCGCCACGGCGGCGCTGCCCGCCCATCCTGCGCCGGACGAAGAGACGATCGTTACCGCGCGCGGCAGCTCGGGCGGGTTTCTTGACCGGATTTACCCCTATGAGCCGATTTACGGCGTGTGGGGGCCGGGCACGACGGGGGCAAAGCTGCAGTTCAGCTTTGCCGCACGCCCGATTGGCGGCGATGGCGCGCTGTCGCACCTGCGCTTTGCCTATACCCAGCAAGTGTTCTGGCGCGTCAATGATGTATCTGGCC
>CANJKQ010000224.1 GCA_947474905.1 Pseudomonadota bacterium
GGCAGTCGATACACGGCCGGTGCGGCATCACGATCGGAACGGCGGAACGGGTTGAGCTTCATTGCACGCGAAAGCAGACAGAAAGCGGGTCATGCCGTCAAGGCCACTGGCCGTCCTTGCTAGGGGGAACTCACACCATTCTGGCGCGCTTAGTCAGCCATGGTCGATGAACGCCCCACCCATATCAACGCCGAAGATGCCCGCGCCGGGCGCACGCGGCACATTGTTCGCTATGTGCTCGCGGCATCGATGATTTTGATCGTGGTGCTGTACGCGATCATTTTCTGGGCGGGCGCGCGGTGATGCCGTCAGCCGCCGTTGAGCGGCGCGTGATTGTCGAGCAGGGTCAGCAGGCCACGCTCCTCCCGGCTCAGCCAGCGGGTCCGGCGCGGTAGCCTGAGACGATCGAGCCCAAGGTCGACATCGCCGCGCGCCGCCGACACCAGCAGCGGATGGATATAGGATTTGCGCGTGATGGCCGGGGTGTTGCCCAACGCCGCCGCCACCGCCTCCAGCATCGCCTTTAACGGCAGGCCCGGGTGGCGCAGCAGATGCTCAAACGCCATCACGCTTGCCCCCCAGGTTCGGAAGTCCTTGGCGGTAAAGCGCTCGCCGGCAATTTCGGCCAGATAGCCATTGACCATGTCGGACGTAACCGGGCTCGGCACACCATCTTCGACATATTGAAACAGATGCTGGCCAGGCAATGCCTGCACCTTGCGGACAAATCGGATCAGCGCCCGGTCGGTCAGCGGCAAGCGGCGCTCAATCCCCGATTTGGCGCGAAAGCGCAGCTCCACCTCGCGCCCGGTGAGCTTCAGATGGCGGGTGCGCAAGGTGGTGGCGCCAAAGCTGCGATTGGCCTTGGCATAGCGTTCATTGCCGATGCGAATGCTGCCGCCATCGAGCAACCGTACGACCGAGGCAAGCGCGCGTTCGCGCGTCAAGCCGCGCCCGGCCAGATCATGCTCCACCGCTGCCCGAATGGCGGGGAGCGCTTTGCCAAATGAGGCGCACCGCCCGAATTTCAGTGTCTCGCGTTCGCTGCGATAATCGGGGTGATAGCGATATTGCTTGCGGCCCCGGGCATCGATGCCGGTGGCCAGAATATGTGCGTTGGCAATCGGCGCGAACCAGGCGTCGCGATAGGCGGGGGGCAGCGCGATGGCGTTGAGCCGCCTGATTTCGTCGGGATCGGCAACGGCCTCGCCCGTGGCGGTGATGTAGCGCCAGCCATCCCCGACGCGCTCCCGCGTGGTTCCCGGCAAATCGGTGCGGATGAAGATAAGGTCGGCAGCGGTGTCAGAGGGGGCCGATAGGGATGTGGTCATTCAGGCAGCTTCCCAATGGGCCGCCGCCGCTTCGCCCTAACCTGGATCAGGGCGGCGAGCCGAGCGAATTGGCCGGGCGTTCATTGGACTCAACGATCAAAGAGATGGAAAATGTCCGCCAACATGATTTTTGCGCCAGCATTGGCGTTCTGGAACGGCTTCTGGAAGGGCTGGACCAGCCAGCGCGACAATGGCTCGGGGCCGGTTGCTCACGCTGCCAAGGAAACGCCTGCCGAAAATTTCGACCAGACTCGATCGGCTGGTCCCGATGCCATGCCATCACCGCATGGGCACTGGGACAAGGTCGACCAGGCAAGCGACGAAAGCTTCCCGGCCAGCGACCCGCCAGCGTATTGATTGACGCCCCGCTGCGCCCGGCAGCGATTGCGGCTCGATATCAATCGCCCGCAATCGCCGCCACCCCGCGCGGGGCAATGTCGATGATTGACCGGAACCGCAACGCCCGGCCCGGATCGGTCAGGCGCTTTTGGTAAAAGGCCAGCCGCGCCAATTGTTCGAAATCGAAAATCTTGAGCCGGCGCGAGTGAAGCTCGATAAATTTTGCCGCCCGCATTTCCTGCAGAACGCGGTTGACGTGCACTGGCGTCAGGCCGGTGCTATCGGCAATGTCGACTTGGGTCAGCGGCATTTCGCACGTGCTTGGCCCCCCGGTCGCGACTCGACCGATCCGCTCGGTCATCTCGCAGAACAGATAAGCAATGCGTTCGATCGCGGTCTTGCGGCCCAGATTGACGGCCCATTCGGCCTGCGAATCGATCATCTGGCGCAATTCGTTCCAGAATAATTTGTTGACCGACGGGTCGCGCGCCATCGTCTCCTGCGCCTGCACCATGGGGACGCGCGCGGTCTTTACCGGCAGCACCGCCGCGACATGCTGGCCAGCAACGGGTTGGCCCAGCCAGGTCAGATCGCACAGATCCCCCGGCACATAGAGCCGCGTGATCTGGCGGCGCCCGTCGTTCAGGATGCGATAGCGGGCTGCCCAGCCATCAATCAGCAAATGCAGATGATCGCAAGCCTCGGTTGCGCGAGCGAGATAGCCATGCTGCGGCACCATCACCACAGTGCCGGTCAGCGGAGCGCGTGTCTTGCTGATAAATTCGGTTCGGACAATCGAACTGGACGCGGCGGAGGAAGTTTCGGACATGCCTTCGTTATCCCGCTGTTTATCCACCCCCGGGAGGATCGCCTATGCAGTAGTTTATTACAAAAGTAATTGATATAGGTTTATTTGATCTCAAGTTGACGACGATCTGCCTCAATTTGCCGTTGGAATGATGGCCTGAACCCGTCATTTCAGTGGGGATATGATTAATTTCAGCGTCAGCGAGTATGTTACGCTACGACTCAGAATATGCCGCCGGGCACGGCCAACGCCTCCGTCATCGATCATCATTCACCTCATGCCATATTGATCCGACGGGACGGCGGCATTGCGTCCACGGTGTCGTTCAGATGCAGATAGGTGGCATCAAACCCGGCAATTTGCGCGAGCAACGCCACATCCGTGATCATGATGGCGGGGCGGCGCGCGCCGATCGCACCCGCGTCAAACAGGCGGCGCAGCACGCGGTTGACATGGACCGGGGTCAGCCCGGTTGCATCGGCAATCTGCAACTGCGTCATGGGGAAGCGGATCGGTGCTTCCTCGCCTTCATTCGCTGCCCAGCGCACCGCGAACTCGCACAGCAAATGCGCCACGCGTGCCAATCCATCGCGGCGGCCGATATTGGCGATCCATTCGCGAAAGCGCGACGCCTCGACCAGCGTCTCATGCCACAAAGCTAGCCCCACTGTCGGGCTGTCGCTCGCCAGCGCATAAAGCGCAGGCTTTGGGATGCGCAGCACGCGAATGGGCGTGATCGCCTCGATCGAATGATCGGCAATATCGATCAGCAAATGCTGGAGATCGATGAAATCGCCCGGCATGTGGAGCGACACGATTTGCCGACCGCCCTGCAGCGTCGTCTTCAGCCTGGCCGCGAAACCACGCTGAAGCAGGCAGCAATATTGCACCCTGTCGCCCTCGACAACGGCATTGCCTCCCTGTGGTATGTCCTCTTGCCGGATGTGGAGCGGCGCGATCTTGGCGTGATCAGCCGCCGCAAGCGGGATGCGCACCCCAAGTCGCTCAACCAGCGCGAGATAAAGCGGCTCAACCGACCCCGCGCCACCGTTAAGATCCTGCGTCCAGACGTCTTTCATGCCGATCCTGTCGCCCCCGAAACGCTTATGCAGCCATCTGGTTTCGTCGCAGATGACCATGAGGGGCGCACTGTCGCCGTCATTAGCATGCGTTAGCCCGGCGCCTGATTGCCCGATACCGACAGGAACAGGGCTCCAGCCCCGTTCATTAACTGGCGAGGCGTGGGCGCAGGCATTTGTCTTCCCGCGCAAATTTGTCGCTAGGAGATGGGCATGGCCAGCAAAGCAACCGAACGCAAACCCAACGAAAC
>CANJKQ010000225.1 GCA_947474905.1 Pseudomonadota bacterium
CCGCGGTGGAGCAGCACCCCTTCATCGCCATCGATATAGGTCAGCGCCGATTCGCAGCTCGCGGTCGAGGTAAAGCCGGGGTCGAAGGTGAACACACCCGCCTGGGCATAAAGCTTGCGAATGTCGACGACGCGGGGGCCGACCGAACCGGAAATGACCGAATAATCAAAGTCATTACCGTCGACAGTAAGTTTGGCGGTATCGGTCATCGCGCTTGTCCTTTCGTCAATTCGTTTCGACCACGGCCATCTGATCGGAAATACGGGCAAGGCTTTCCTCCCGTCCCAGAAGGGCAAGTACGTCAAAGATCCCGGGCGATGTCCGCCGCCCCGTCAGCGCCGCACGAAGAGGCTGTGCCACCGCCCCCAGTTTGACGCCTGCCTTTTCCGCCACCTGCCGTATCGCTGCTTCCAGCGCTTCCGTATCCCAGCCATTGGTGGCGTCAAGCGCGGTATGTGCCGCACTAAGCAACTTGGGTGCTCCGTCGCCGAGAAGCGGTGCGGCATCGGGATCGATCGTCAGCGGCCGAGCCTCAAACAGGAAGCGCGCGCTGTCGGCAAGCTCGATCAGATTGGCGGCGCGGGGTTTCAGGAACGGCATGGCGCGGGCCAGCAGCGCGCGTTGCGGGGCGTCAGGCGCAGGCTCGATCCGATCAGCGACAAGATCGGCAAGGCGCGCATCATCCGCTTCGCGGATATAATGGCCGTTCAGATTTTCGAGCTTCTTGAGGTCGAACCGACTGGGCGATTTGCCGACGCCGGCAAGGTCGAACCACTCGATCGCCTGTTCCCGGCTGATGATCTCGTTATCGCCATGACCCCAGCCGAGCCGCAGCAGGTAATTGCCCAGCGCTTCGGGGAGAATGCCAAGTTCGTCGCGATAAGCATCGACGCCGGTCGCGCCATGACGTTTCGACATCTTGGCCCCGTCGGCGCCATGGATCAGCGGGATATGGGCGTAAACGGGGTCGGGCCAACCGCCCTCAATCGCGTTCATCGCGCGGATGATGGGAAGCTGGCGGAACGCGTTGTTGAGATGGTCGTCGCCGCGAATGACGTGCGTCACGCCCATGTCGTGATCATCGACGACGACGGCGAGCATATAGGTTGGCGTGCCATCCGACCGCAGCAGCACGAAATCGTCGATTTCGGCGTTATTGACCGTCACCGGACCCTGAACCTGGTCGTCGATCGTCGTGGCGCCCTCGCGCGGTGCCTTTAACCGGATGACGAAGGGCGCGTTGCCGCCTTCTGCCGGATCGCGATCCCGCCAGCGCCCATCATAGCGGATCGGCTGTTTGGCGGCCTGTTGCAGGGCGCGCAGCTCGGCAAGTTCCTCCGGCGAGGCGAAGCATTTATAGGCATGGCCCGCCGCCAGCAGCTGCGCGGCGACCGCCGCATGGCGATCGGCGCGGCTGAATTGATAGACTTCCGGGCCATCCCAATCGAGGCCGAGCCAGCGCATCCCGTCAAGGATCGCCTCAATCGCCGATTGGGTCGAGCGGGCGCGATCGGTATCCTCAATGCGGAGCAGAAACCGGCCGCCATGGTGGCGCGCGAACAGCCAGTTGAACAGCGCGGTGCGGGCGCCGCCAATATGGAGATAGCCGGTCGGCGACGGCGCAAATCGCGTTACGATGCCCTTATCGGCCGACCCGGCCTGATCCGCACCAACCTCACTGCCAAGATCAATGGTTGCGCTCAACCGCGCTTGCTCCCAAAAAACTCGATGCCTGGCGGAACCGTTGGGGGGTTAAACCAGATGGCCAGTTCAGCCGCCGACGCCCCTAGCATGGGCTTTGCGCCGCTTCAAATCGCCTTGCGCGGGGCCGAAAAAACGTACCGCGCGCTGGAAGGCTGGCTGGAGGCAGAGCGCGATCAGCTCGTGCTGTGGCTGCCGGTTGCGCAATGCGCTGGCGTGGCCTTGTGGTTGCTGCTCCCCGATGCACGCCTTTGGGCATTGGCATTGGCGGCATTGGGGGGCACCGGCCTGGTGGCGCTGGCTTTGCCCGGCGGTGGCAGGGCGCCGCGCGCGCTGGGTGTTGCGGCGCTGGCGACGGCGCTGGGGCTGGCCATGATCTGGGCCCGCGCCGAACATGTGCGTGGCCCGGTGCTGGCGGGCACCGCCATTGTGCGGCTGGAGGCCCGGGTCGAGCGGATCGAGCCGCTGCCACCACGCGGCCTGGTGCGGCTGCGGCTGGCGCCGGTTCGACTGCTTGGCGGCGTTGATGGCGGGGCGGCACCCGTGGCCGCGCTGCCGCCGCATTTGCGCGTCAATCTGCAGGTGGCGGATGTGCCCGCCGGTCTCGCCGATGGCGCGGTGATCCGGCTCGGGGCGCGGTTGCTGCCGCCGCCACCGCCAGCGCTGCCCGGCGCCTATGATTATGCGCAAGTCGCGTGGTTTGACGGGGTTGGCGCCACCGGTCGGGGCTTTGCGCCGGTCGAGCTGGTCCATCGCGGGTCGACATCGTCTGCCTGGACCTGGCTTAACGGCACCCGCGAGGCGTTGTCCGCGCATATTCAGGCGAGCGCGCCCGGCCCGGCCGGCAGCATCGCCGCTGCGCTAGCCACGGGCGACCAGGGGGCAATTCCGCTTGCCGATGCCGATGCCATGCGCCGGGCGGGATTGGCGCATCTGTTGTCGGTAAGCGGCCTGCATCTGACCGCGACGGTGGCGGCAACAATGGTGATCGTGCTGCGGCTGCTTGCCTTGTTCCCCTGGCTGGCGTTGCGCATCAGGGTGCCGATGGTCGCAGCGGGGGCAGGGGCAATGGCGGCGATCGGCTATACCTTGCTGACGGGTGCTGAGGTGCCGACGGTGCGATCATGCGTCGCCGCGTTGCTGGTGCTCGCGGCGTTGATGCTGGGGCGCGAGGCGATGACGCTGCGGCTGGTGGCGGCGGGCGCCGTCGCGGTGCTGCTGACCGTGCCCGACGCGGCGGCGGGGCCGAGTTTCCAGCTGTCCTTCGCGGCGGTCGCTGCGATCGTCGCGCTGCATGATGCGCCATGGGTGCGGGGCTGGTTCATGCAGCGCGACGAGAGCTGGTGGCGGCGCCAACTGCGTGAGGTGGCGTCGCTGCTGCTGACCGGCCTGGTGGTGGAGGCGGTACTGGCGCCGATCAGCATCTATCATTTCCACCGCGCCGGGCTTTATGGTTCGGTGGCCAATATCGTCGCCATCCCACTGACAACATTCGTGATCATGCCTGCCGAGGCGCTGGCGCTGCTTGCCGATACGGTGGGCGTGGGGGCGCCATTCTGGTGGGTGACGGGCAGGGCGATCGACCTGCTGTTGTGGATCGCGCACTATGTTGCGGCGCTGCCCGGCTCGGTCGCGGCGCTGCCGTCAATGCCGTGGCAAGCCTTTGCGCTGATGATGGCGGGGCTGTTATGGCTTGGCCTGTGGCGGACGCGCTGGCGGTTGCTCGGGCTGTTGCCAGCGATGGCGGGCGCAGGCTGGGCCGCCATAACCCCGGCGCCCGATCTGCTGGTGACGGGCGATGGTCGCCATGTTGCGATCCGCGACGCGGCCGGGGGCATTGCGATGCTGCGCGATCGGGCAGGGGACTATACCCAGGCGCTGCTGGCTGAAATTGGCGGCATCGTCGATGATCCCGATTTCCTGTCCGACCAGCCCGAGGCGCGATGCAGTCGCGATTTATGCCTTGCCGACATCAAGCGCGGCAACCGGAAATGGCGCGTGCTCGCAACGCGCAGCGCCTATCCCGTGCCCTGGACCGCTTTCATTCCCGCCTGTGCTGCCGCCGACATCGTCATCAGCGATCGTCGCTTGCCGCGCGCCTGC
>CANJKQ010000226.1 GCA_947474905.1 Pseudomonadota bacterium
AACCGACGCGCTTCACTGACTTGCCACGCGACCACCACCGGCACGCCGACCGCGATGTCGCGGGCGCGTTTGACCAGGCTCAGCGCCAGGCCGGCAGCGGGCGACAGGCCGAATAGGGGGCCAAGCAGCGCATAAGCCGCTTCCTGCACGCCCACCCCGCCGGGAATAGCAAAGGCCACGGTGCGCAGCGTGAAGATGAGCGCCTCGATCGTCAGCACATTTGCCACCGGCAGGCGATGGCCCATGATCGCGAGCGCCACCCACGCGCCGAACGCCGACAACACCCAGCCCGCCAGATGGAGCAAAAACGCCAGGATCACCCGGCGCGGCTGGCGATAAATCGCGTCGAGCTCGGCCGAGAGTGCTGCCATCGTCGCGATGCTGCCGGGGAGCAGCCGCCCGGCCAGCCCCTGCGCCATCTGGAGCGCGGGGCGCTGGGCAAAGGCGAACCCGGCCATGATCGCGGCGAGCACGGCGGTGCCGCCCAGCACCAACGGCAGCACGCTCGGCCCCTGCGTTGCGCCTGCCAGCCGCACGCTTAGCATCGCGACGCCGAACAGGGTGAAGGCCAGCTGCGCGGCAAGCTCGGCGGTCTGGTCGGCGATCAGCGAGGCATAGACAAGGCTGGCACGGATTCCGCCGCTGATCGCCGCCCGCGCGCCGATGACGAGGCCGCCGAACTGCGAAAAGGGCAGCACATCGGTCGCGCCTTCCCGCGCCGCCCGCGCCCAGGCAAAGGCGGCGAGCTTGTCGCGTGGCACGCCGGGGGCGACCGCCAGCCAGGCGCCGCCGAGAATGACGAGGCACGCCGCGGTAAAGCCGATCATCACCAGAAAACCCGCCGGGCCAATGCTGGCGACGCCCGACATCACCTCGGCAAAGCCCGTGCGACCGATGAACCACAGCGCGACGGCAAGGCCGGCAGCAGTGAGGAGGAGGGCGAGGTATTTCAGCATCTGCCCCCGCTATTGTTCCCCGCCGTCACCCCGGACTTGTTCCGGGGTCCACCGCGCCGAAATGGAAGCCATCGCCCGTTGCGCAGTGGATGCCGGAACAAGTCCGGCATGACGAAAGATGGGGTCGCCGCCTTACGCCGCCTCGACGTTGCGGTTTTTGAGGAAGTTGAAGAACTCGACGCCTTCGCGCAGGCGCCGCTTCATCATTTGCGGGCTGGTCGCCATTTCCGCGACGATCGAGCCGACTTTGGACGGGCGGAAATAGAATTTCTTGTAGAATTCGGCGACCGCCTCGAAAATCTCGTCGGACGCAAGGTGCGGATAGGTCAGCTGCGCGATCTGGCCACCACCGTCTGCGACCAGATGGTCGGTACCGTCAAACCAGCCATTCTCGATCGCCTGCTTGTAGAGGAAGGTGCCGGGATAAGGCGCCGCCAGCGACACCTGGATGGTGTGCGGGTTGACTTCCTTGGCGTAGGCGATGGTTTCCTGAATGGTTTCCTGCGTCTCGCCGGGCAGGCCCATGATGAACGTGCCATGGATCTTGATGCCGAGCGCGCGGCAATCCTTGGCGAACTGCTTGGCGACTTCGATGCGCAGACCCTTTTTGATGTTGTGGAGGATCTGCTGGTTGCCGCTTTCATAACCGACGAGCAGCAGCCGCAGGCCATTGTCGCGCATCACCTTCAGCGTTTCGTACGGCACGTTCGCCTTGGCGTTGCACGACCAGGTCACGCCAAGCTTGCCAAGCTCGCGGGCGAGCTGTTCGACGCGCGGGCGATCATCGGTCAGCGTGTCGTCGTCGAAGAACAATTCCTGCATCTGCGGGAACGCCTTCAGCACATATTTCACTTCCTCGATCACATGGCCGACCGAGCGCGTGCGGTAATTATGCCCGCCCACCGTCTGCGGCCACAGGCAGAAAGTGCAGCGGCTCTTGCAGCCGCGCCCGGTGTAGAAGCTGATATAGGGGTGCTTCAGATAGCCGATGAAGTAATTCTCCATCACCAGGTCGCGCTTGTAGATGGGGGTGACGAAGGGCAGCTGATCCATGTCCATCAGGACCTCGCGATCCTCGTTATGAACGATGACGCCTTCCGAATTGCGGAAGCTGATGCCCTTGATGTCGGCCAAGGGCATGTCCTTGGCGACGTCGAGAATGGTGAAATCAAATTCGTTGCGCGCGACGAAATCGACCGTCGGCGCATTCTTCATCGCCCAATCGGCATCGACCGCGACGGTGGCACCGATAAAGCCGACCTTGAGGTTGGGGTTCAGCTCCTTCAGCATCCCCGCCACCTTGACGTCTTGCTTGAAGCCCGGGGTCGAGGTGTGGATGATGACAAGGTCACGCTCGGTGGCGTGATGCTTGATGTCGTCAAAGGTCAGGTCGTGCGCGGGCGCGTCGATCAGCTTCGATCCTTCGACCAGCGCGGCGGGCTGCGCCAGCCAGGTGGGATACCAGAACGACTTGATCTCGCGGCGCGCCTGGTAACGCGAGCCTGCCCCACCATCGAAACCATCGAACGAGGGGGCCTGGAGGAACAGCGTGCGCATCATGGGAACGGGAAACCTTGCTAGCGATGACGAAAATGACAGGCCCGGTTAGCCGGATTTGTGCGCCGCGCCAAATTCTTTGTCGCTCGGGCACGGCCCATCTGGTCCGGCATCGGCACATGCCCGCGCATCATGGCACGATCAAGGCAGGGCAATTTGCCCTCATGCCCCTAGCCCTTACCCGTTCGCGTTGAGCGGCGTCGAGCCACGCACGGTTGCCCTCTGCGAGGCTTCCCGTCCCTCGACGTTGCTCGGGACGAACGGGGCGGGTTACTGCGGACTTTGCGTTGCGGCAGCGGGGCGGCTAGGGCGCGGAGCCATGATGTTTACGGGCGAACCAGTGCTGGTGACGGGCGCGTCGGGCTTTGTCGGCTCAGCGGTGGCGCGTGCGCTGATCGAGCGGGGGGCGAACGTCCGGCTGCTGGTGCGGGCAACGAGCGATCGCACCAATTTGAGCGGACTCGACGCCGAGCTTGCCGAGGGCGATATCCGTGATCAGGCCTCGGTTGAACGCGCCGCTCAGGGCATGCGCTATCTGTTTCACGTCGCTGCCGATTATCGCCTCTGGGCGCCCGATCCTGAAGATATCGTCCGCAACAACCGCGTCGGCACGCTGGCGGTGATGGCGGCGGCAAAGGCGGCGGGGGTGGAGCGGATCGTCTACACCTCTTCGGTCGCGACGTTGAAGCCGCTCGATCAGGGCGCTGCCGATGAAACCCGCGCCGCCACCCCCGAACAAGCGGTCGGCGCCTATAAACGCAGCAAGGTCGTTGCCGAACGGCTGGTTGAGGATATGGTGGCCGACGGGCTGCCCGCCGTCATCGTCAATCCCTCCACCCCCATCGGCCCGCGCGACGTGAAGCCAACGCCGACAGGACGCATCATCGTTGAGGCGGCGAATGGCAAGATGCCGGCCTTTGTCGATAGCGGGCTCAACATCGCACATGTCGATGATGTCGCGGCGGGGCATTTGCTGGCGATGGAGAAGGGGCGGATTGGCGAACGCTATATTTTGGGCGGGACCGATGTGTCGCTGGGGCAGATGCTCGCCGATATCGCTGCCATCATGGGGAGGAAGCCGCCCACCATCCGCGTGCCGCGCGCGCCCCTGTTTCCGATGGCCTGGGTCAATGAGCAGATCGCGAAGGCGACGGGCAAGGATCCGTTTCTGACGATCGATTCGCTCAAAATGTCGCGCCACAATATGTATTTTACGAGCGCCAAAGCGGCGGCCGAACTGGGCTATCGCGCGCGCGCCTATCGCGAGGCGTTGCAGGACGCGA
>CANJKQ010000227.1 GCA_947474905.1 Pseudomonadota bacterium
AGCATCGATGCCGCCGTCGCTGCCGCCAAGTTGACGCCAGCGCAAGTCAAAACCGCGATCGACGACCCGTCGCTCGACGCCGAGATCAACCAGAATCTCGCCATTGCCCGGCAACTCGGCATGACCGGCACGCCCAGCTGGGTAATTGGCGACCACGTCACCTCCTCCGCCCTGCCGCTTGAGGAACTGCAGCAACAGATCGCCGACGCCCGGGCCAAGGCGCGGGGCTGAGCGCCGTTAACGATCGTCGCGCTGCCAGTCTTCCTTGGCGTGGCGAACGCGAAGGATGACGACGGTGTCATCGTCATCAAGATCATAGATGATCAGATGCGATCGGTGGGGATAGGCCCTGACCGGTGGCCGAATTTCGTCGCGTAAACGAGCGGCACGCGGATAGCGCGTCAAGAAGCCGAAAATATCGGCAAGGTCCTGATGATAGACATCGGCCTGATCGACGCCAAATTGCTCCGCCCCGCTGATATAGATCGCGACCAGATCCTCAACGGCGCGACGCGTCAGCCGGTAAGTCCCGCTCACTCGGGCGAACCATGTCCCATCTGATCAAGAGCGCGGGCTCTGATGCTCGCCATCGTCTCACCGCTGATCCCGCTGTTGCGACCGTCATCAACCAGCCGCTGCATTGCGGCGATGCGATCGTCCCGTTCCTGCTCGCGACGGATAAGGTCGAGCATCAGCTCGGCTTCATCCCGATAGCCGCCGCTCCGCACGCGCGCCTCCACCCAGCGCTTTGCTGCATCGGGCAAGGAAAAATTCAGCGTGGCCATCGCCATAATATGACGCTGCTGCCGCGCCTCGGCAAGGCGCGCACGCCGTTACTTCATCACCGGCAGCACGATCCGCGAGCCGGCGCACACTTTCTGCGTGGCCTTAACGAAATCCTCGGGCTTCGCATGGGCGATGTTGGGGACGAAGGTCTGGGGGTTGCGATCGATGACCGGGAACCAGCTCGACTGGACCTGCACCATGATGCGATGGCCCGCCTTGAAAACATGGTCATGGTCGCGCAGGGGCACATCCCATTTCGTCACTTGCCCCGGCACCAGCGGCTGCGGATCGGTGTCGCTCTTCAGGAAACGGCCGCGCCGCACCTCCATCGCGATCGGCCATTGATAGCCGTTAAGCTGGCGCGGATAGGCACCATAAGGCGCGTTTTCGTCCACCTTTTGCGCGTCCTGCGGCAGCACGTCGATGAGCTTCACGACGAAATCGCTGTCGGTGCCGGTGGTCGATGCCATCAGTTCGGCGGCAAGTTCGCCCGTCACGGTCAGGTCATGATCAAGCGGCGCCGATACCCAGCTCAACACATCGGGTCGGTGATCGACAAAGCGCTGGTCGGCGCTTTCCCACCAGCGCCATTCGGGCCGCGGATAGGTCGGCGAAATCGGCCGCTCGCGGAACGGCACGGGATTGGCCGGATCGGAGATATAGTCGCGGCACGCCTCGCCCGCTGCCGGGGCATCAAAGCTGAGCGAGCCATCGGCGTGGAGATAAAGGCTGGTCGATACCGCGCCGACCGGCGGCCAGCTTGCATAGGTTTTCCAGACATTTGATCCCGATTGCAGCATGCGCGCTTCGTAATCAGGCTTGGCGCCGGTGCCGTGCAGCCAATAAGCGAAGAAGGGCCGCTGGATTTGTTCGCGGAATTCCTCGCCCGTGTCGCGGCCGAGCGGGATGTTGCCCAGCATATCCATCTTGCCCTGCCAGGTGCCATGCGCCCATGGCCCGGCAACCATGATGTTCAGATGATTGGGGTCATTCTTTTCCTGTTGGCGATAAATCTGCCAGCTGCCCCAGGGGTCTTCCTGATCCCAGAAACCCGCGACGTTGAGCGTCGGCACCGTCGTCTTGCCCAGCGCCTTTTGCCAATTCTGGTCGGTGTAGAAGCTGTCGTGATTGGGATGCTCCATCAACGACGTGAACAGCGGAATGCGGCCCTTGAAATAGAGTTTGTCGAGATTGTCGACCGGCCCCATCCGCAGCAGGAAATCATAGGTATCGTTGGTGTCGTAGGGAAAGTCTTCGTAAGTCTCTTTCTTCACCTGCAGGCCATAGACCCAATCGGGAATGTAGCTCAGCCTTAGCGCGCCATTGCGGTGCAGATCGTCATTCTGCCAATAATCGATCCACGCCGCCTGCGGGCTTGTCGCCTTGAGCGCGGGATGCGGATGGACAAGCGCCACCGCCGCCGTGAAGCCGGGGTATGAAACGCCCCACATGCCGACCCGACCATTATTGGGCTTCACATGTTTGACCAGCCAGTCGATCGCATCATAGGCGTCAGTAGACTCATCGACCAGCTTGGGCTTGCCGGGATGAACGGCGGTGGACATGGTGAAATTGCCGTCTGATCCATAGCGCCCGCGCATCGACTGGAAGACGAAAATATAGCCATCATCGACCAGCGATTGCCACGGCTTGGGCACAACCGACAGCGCGGTCTGAGGCACGCCATAGGGCGTGCGCTGGAACAGGATGGGCAACGGCCCGGTCTTGCCGGTCGGGCGCAGAATGACCGTCTCAAGCTTGGCGCCGTCGCGCATCGGCACCATCACTTTTTCAAAAGTGAACGGCGCGGCGGGCTGTGCGGGCTTGTCCTGCGGCAAGGCGGGCGTCGCCGTCGACCCTGCAACTGCCGCCAAGATCAACGCAATCGGTGCCAAACGCATGTCGTTCCCTCCCAATGATCTCGGAGGGATGCTAAAGGGTTGAAGCAAGGATGCAACGGTCGCTTGCCCAAAGATCATGTTAGCTATCGTCATTGCGAGGAGCGCAGCGACGACGCAATCCAGGGTCCGGTACGCAGGCTGGATTGCTTCGCTTCGCTCGCAATGACGACAATTCACGTGGGCAGGTTCGCGCTCACCTACTTATTCCGCATGAACGACGATTTCCTGCCGCCATCGGGCGTCGGCTTGCGGCCGCGATCAAGCCCGGCGGTCGGATGGCGGGCGCTGCCGTCGGGCTGATGTTCGGTCGACAAATTGGGGCGCGGTTGCGTCTCGGTCGCGGGTTGATCGCCGCCGGCGCCTTGCGGACGTTCGGTAGAAAGATTGGGGCGCTGCTGCGTTTCGGTCGGTTTGACGGCGGGGTCTTCGGTCATGGCGGTTCCTTCCATGCCGACCAACCCCGCCATTGCGACGCGTGTTCCTTTTGACCGTCTTGGCGATCAGTCGATCCGCCGCTCGCCCTTCACCCAGCGGACGGTGCCGCTCGACGCGCGCATGACGACGCTCTCGGTAACGAGCTTGCCAGCGACCTGCTTGACCCCGCCAAGCAGCGACCCGTCCGTCACGCCGGTCGCCGCGAAAATACAGTCGCCGCGCGCCAGTTCTTTCAGATCATATTGCTTGTCGAGATCCTCGATCCCCCAGCGGTGCGCCCGCGCGCGCTCGTCATCATTGCGGAAAACAAGGCGCCCCTTGAACTGCCCGCCGACACAGCGCAGCGCGGCGGCCGCCAACACACCCTCAGGCGCGCCGCCCTGGCCGATGTAAAGATCGATATTGGTGTCGGGATTGGTCGTCGCGATGACGCCGGCGACATCGCCATCCGGGATCAGCATGATGCTGCAGCCGAGCTTGCGCAGTTCGGCGATGATCTTTTCGTGACGGGGCCGATCGAGCACCAGCGCGCGGATTTCGCGCGGCTTCACGCCCTTGGCCTTGGCGAGCGCCTTCACATTGTCCGCCACGCTCGCGTCAAGGTTGATCAGATCCTTGGGATAGCCCGGCCCGATCGCGATCTTGTCCATATAAACGTCGGGCGCGTTG
>CANJKQ010000228.1 GCA_947474905.1 Pseudomonadota bacterium
CGCGCTCGATCCGCATGCCGTAGGGCAGGCGGACGGAAGCGATTTCGGAGAGGCTGAACACACCGAGTTCGGGACAGCCAAAGCCCAGATCGGCCAAGCCGAACAGCGTATCGTCGTCCCCGTAGAGTTCGGTGGCGAGCCATGTCGCCGCGCCCAGCGGGTTGAACAGTTTCAGCACCGGCACCGGGTCCGGCGCGGGCTTGTCGTCGCGCATCGCGGCGCGGCGGTTGATGTCGTTGCAGCGCAGCGCAAAGCGCAGTTCGGGGGTCAGGAGGATCATGCCGCGATCCTTCCTTGCGCTGCATCCTGTGCCTCCCGGTGGCGGGACAGTAGCCAGTCGGCGGCCTTGGTGGCGGCGCTGGCGGCGCGGAAGATCGCGCGATTATCCTCGCGCAGCACGTCCAGCCATGACGCGAGATAATCGGCGTGACGAACGGTCGGAACAATGCCGAGCGCGGCGCACAGGAAGGCCGATCCCATTTCGGCGATCAATTCTTCCCGCGCATAATCCTTGCTGCCAAAGCTATTGAGCAGGTTGCGATTGAGGCGCGACGGGTGTCCGCTGGCGTGACAGAGTTCGTGCAGCGCCGTCCGGTAAAAATTGATTTGTTCATAGAAGGCCGGTTGCGGCGGCACCTGCACATAGTCGGCGCTCGGCACATAATAGGCCTTGGCCCCGCCGATGCGGAAATCGACGCCCGATGCGGTGATCACCTCTTCGGCAAGTGGTACGATCTCGCGTTCGGGCAAGGGTTCGGGGTCGGGCGCGAGGCCGGGGCGCAGCCCTTCGCATTGCGCGAGGTTGAACACGGTAAAGCGCTTGAGGAAGGGCACGCTGCGGGCATCCTCGCCGCTTTCGCGCGCGCGCTCCTTCTCGGCCTCGGGGGTGAAGCGGTCGGCATAGACCACGGTCACGCCATGCTCGCCCTTGCGAACGCAGCCCCCGGCATCGCGGGCCTGCTTGAAGGTAAGCCAGCCTTGCGAGGGAAAGCCATGCTCGAACAGCGCGCCCCACAGGATCAGCACATTGACCCCGGAATAAGCGCGGCCGGTCACGGCGTTGCGCGGCAGGCCGGGGGTTGCGGTCCCGACGCTGCCCCAAGGCTGGACCCACGGGATGCGGCCCCCTTCAAGCTCGGCAATGATCCGGTTCGTCACTTCGTCATAGAGGCTGGCGCGGGGCTCTGCGGGCATTTCCCCGGCCTCTCCGCGCGCGCGACGGTTGATCTTCTGGCGCATGGCTATCCTCCTGCACCGCCCAAAAACCCGCATGGCCTCCCCCGGAGCGGGGGTGGGCGGCGACATGCGACCCACCGGGCGCGCCCAGGGAGGCGGCCCGCACCCGAAGGGCCGAAGCGGAGCGGAGGAGCCGGTCCCGGAGCGTAGCGATGGGCCGGCTTGCGGACCGCCGGGGCGCGCCCAAAGGGGAGCGCCGCCCACTCCCGCGATACGGGAGAGGCCACAGACAACGACGCCGCGCGGGACGCGCGGCGTCCGCGGGCCGGGCGTCAGCCCGGCATCAGCCCCATGCGATCGTTGCCTTTGGTCGGGACGCGCGGCACGCGTGGCCCGACGGAGCGGGCGAGCATCGCCCGCGGAGCAGAGCGCGGTCGCGCCGCCAGGCGCGAGGGGCCAAAACCCTGCACATCACGCTCATGATCGCCCCGATGAAAGCCGGTCACGGCCGTTCGTTTGTGGCTTTTTCGTCTTTGTCGCCGGCATCGCGTTGGACGACGAAAAGCGCAGGAAGAGCCGATACCGCGGACCTTACGGCCTGACTGCGCTGGACCGCGAAAAGTTCGCCCACGGGCACTATCGGAGTTACCGTGGCGAGGCGCACAGCCGGAGTCGCGTTGCCTGTGACCGATGCGAGATACCGGTGAGTCTCGGTAGGCAACGTGCGACTTCCGGCGGTATAGGCGGCGTAGCGTCCGGGCCCGGCGTTGTAGGCACCGAAGAGCCCCGGATATCCAAACCGATCGTACATCAGCCGCAGATAGAAGGTACCGGCGAGGATATTGTCGCGCGGATCGTGCGGGTCCGTGCCCAGGCCCAACCGGGCACGCATCTCCGACCATGTCGCCGGCATGAGCTGCATCAGGCCCATCGCGCCGGCACGGCTGGTGATCGGCCGACCGGCGAGCGTGGTGAGTCCGTGGCTTTCGGCGTGCATGACCCGCTCGATCCAGTCTTGCGGCACACCGAAGCGGCTCGAGGCCTCGGCGATGAGTGATCGCCAGCGATCCACCGGATCGGCATAGGCCGGCGTCGCGCCTGCGAGCGCGACGGCCGCGAGTATCCATCTCAGCGCGACCACAGCAGATGCGCCCGGCCGACGATGTCGCCGCGCTGCGTCGGTCCGAGATAGCGGCCGTCGAACGAGGCGGGGTTGTCGTTGAGGAGGAGGACCATGCCCTCGCGCAGGGTCGTGCAGCCCTGCCACCACGGCATTAGCCGGCCCTGGCCGTCCGACAGGCGGCGCCTCGCGCGCAGGCTCCCGTCGATGAAGATGGCGTTTCCGCGAGCGCAGACGGTGTCGCCCGGCTGCGCCGCGACGCGCTTCACGAGGGGCACGCTCGCCGGCACATAGCGGCGCGCGTCGGCGAGCGTGCGCCAGGGCGGCGACAGACGCGCGATTACCATGTCGCCCCTGGCGACATCATGTGGTGCGGAGATGGCGTACAGGCCGACCGGCGCGCTCGGGGTGGCATTCCAGACGAGCAGGGGCCGGATCGGGGTGGCCAGCGTCAAACCGAGCGCGCCGATCAGGACTGCAATGGCGCCGCCACGGCGATTCAAGCGTCGGCGGTATGCCCGGTCGCTGCGCAAGGCATCGCCGATGCGCAGGACAGCGCGTCTCTCAGTGTCGGTCATCGGACTTTTCCTCGCTGCTATTGGCTCTGCTCCAGGCGTCGAGGTCGTCGATGTGATAGACGACGTAGCGGCAGTGGCGACGGAAGGTCGGACCGCGGCCCTGGGCCCGTAGCCTCTCGAGATGGCGGGGCGTGAGGCCGAGATAATGCCCGGCCTGACGCGTGTTCAGGAATGGGCGGGCCCGGCCCGCGCTCACAGTTTCATCGTCCATCGCGCCTCCTTCGACGCCGTGGCGCCCGGTCGGTGGGGAGCGGCGGTGATCGGCGAAGCGACGGCGCTTGCAGAGGCCCGATAATCGACCTGCGCATATTCGGGCCTAGCGACACGCACAGTGCTTTTGTGGACGATAGTCTACTTGAGAATTGGCCTTTCTGTGGTGGCTGCGCTCCACCATGGGAGTCGCTCGCGCCATCATTGCCAAAAATATCCGTATGATGCGGAACGCATTAGGTATGACGCAAGTCGACTTATCCGTCGCAGCCGAAATTGATCGATCCTACATCAGCGGCGTCGAGCGCGAGAAGCGCTCCATATCGGCTGACAAAGTCGAGCAATTGGCAAAGACATTCGGCGTCGAGATTTATGAGATGTTTCATCCGGACACCGGCGAAGCCTATCAGCGTGGGCGCAAGAACGTCGCCGGGGCCGAAGACTAGATCGATTTTCTACGAACGGAGCCAGGTCGCGGGACCCGATCCGGCAAGCTGGCGCGCGGCCTCGGCAAGCCGCTGGACACGGCGACGCCAGGATGGTGCGGTCACGCGCCAGCGCGGCAGGTCGCCGAGATCGAACAGGCACTCTGCGATCGCGCGATGGGACGCGCCGCTCGCCACGGCATCGTGGACGCGCAGCATCAGTGCCCATCGTTCGGCACGACGCTCGGGCGGCGGATTGC
>CANJKQ010000229.1 GCA_947474905.1 Pseudomonadota bacterium
ATTGCTTCCATGCCTGGCGGCCGCCCTTGCCCTTGGTCCAGTCCTCGCGCAGGCGGCGGATCATCAGCTTGCCCATCGTGTAATTGAGGTACGCCGGATCATAAGTGCCGCGCGCGGCCTGTTGCTTGGCCGTGCCCTGGTCCTGGAAGCACTCGGTCTGGAACAGCTGCTCGGACTGGGCGACGCTCATCCCACCGGTGTGCAGGCCGATCGCCGAGAGGAAGCGGCAATCGCGCAGCAAGGCGTTGGATAGCTGGCCGATATGCGTTTCCGGGTCGCCATTGTTGAGGCCCGCATCCCACATCATTTCCTCGGCATAATGCGCCCAGCCCTCGGCAAAGGCGTAGCCCACGAAAATCTGCCCGAATTTGGAAGGCGAGCGGTTGGCGTGGAGGAACTGGACGAAATGCCCCGGCATCACCTCGTGCACGGTGGTGAACAGCAAGTCGGCCTTGCCGGGCACATAGGCATCCTGCACGGCTTTTGACCAGGCGGGGTCGGGCGGCGAGATATAATAGACCGACGGAATGCCCTTATCGAACGGCCCCGGCGGATCGATATAGGCGAAATTCTGCCGGTTATAGGGTGGGCTTTCCTCGACCATCGCCTGCTCGGTCCCGGGGATGCTGACGATATCGTGGCTTGTCACGAAGGCGCGCAGCATCGGGATCTGCCGCCGCGCTTCGGCAACCGGGCCGCCGACCGGCTTGTTGGCGTTGAGCTTGGCGATGCAGGCGGGCACGGTGGCGCCGGGCGCGAACTTGGCGCAGGCGGCGACGAGCGCCTCCTTGTTGCGCTTCAAGTCCGCGCGGCCGATCTGTTCGAGCTGGTCGAGCGGCGTATCGACGCCCTCGGTCGCCAGCAGCATGCGCGCGAAACGATCCTTGCCCAGGACGAAATCCTGCGTGGCGTGCGGCCGCTGCTGCTCGACCCAATCGGCAAGGTCGTGCATCGCTTTGGATGCAGCGTCTGATGCCTTGACGAAATCAGCCTGCAGCTTGGCATCCTTTACATCGGCAAAGGCACGACGCGCATCGCCCGCGTAGAAATCGCCATAGCCCTTGAAGGCCGCAACCCCGTAATTGATCAGGCTGAGCGGCAGCGGCGCGTGCAGATTGGCGCGGATTTGCGCGGCGGCGGCGGGAATATTGCCGAAGAATTTGGTGATCGCTTTCAGCCGCGTCGCCTTGTCGGCATAGGGCCGCGCGATATAGGTGTTCGGGTCGAGCCCGTCATTAACATAGATATAGGGGTTCTTGTGCGGCAGGTCGGCATCGGTCAGCCAGAACAGCCGGCCTTCAGCGACCTTGACCAGATAGCGCCGCTCAAACGCCTGATCGGCGGGCAGCTTGGCATCGTCGAACTTGCCGGCATCGGCGATCGCTTCCTTCAGGAAGTCAGCCATTTGCTGCAGCCCCGCCGGGCTCCAATCAGGCAATTGGCCGTCGAAGTCGTGGCGACCCTGATAGACAGCATAAGTCGGGTCGAGCTGGAACAGCCGTTCGACGAAAGAATCGCGAAACTTGGGGAAGCTCGCGGTGGACAGCGCCACAGGCGTGGTCGCTTTGCTATCGGCCGTGCTCTCGCTATTCGCCGCCGGTTTGGCGCACGCGCTCAGCGCCATCGCCATCGCCGCCCCTGCCAGTAATCGCCGCATCCCATTCTCCTTGGTGAGTCGTTGGGCACTGTGTCGCAGGGATAAGGCGCTGGTGCAAAGCCAAAGCATTGCCGGCACAAAGCATTGCTTGCGCGAATGGCGGTTGCCCGCGCCCCCTGCCCTGCCCTAGAGCCGAACCGCCATGGCCAAACCGGCGCACCCGCTCACCATCCCCAATTTCCGCGCCTATTGGGCGGCGCGGCTGGCGATGACGATCGCGATCACGGCGATGGCGATCATCATCGGCTGGCAGACCTATGGCATTGCGCGCGAGACGATGTCGATCCGCGGCGCCTCGTTCATGCTCGGCATGATCGGGGTCGCACAATTCGTGCCGCTGTTCCTGCTGACACCGGTGGTGGGACTAGTTGCCGACAGCGTCGACCGGCGCTGGATCGTCCGTGCAACCACCGCGCTGATGGTGGCAAGCGCCACCATGCTGGGTACTCTTACTTGGAGCGGACATCTAAGCCTCGTCGCGCTTTATAGCGCAGCGGTGGTCGCTGGGATTGCGCGCGCCTTTGCCGGGCCGGCGTTTTCGGCCCTCGGGCCCAATCTGGTGCCGCGCGAAAGCCTGCCGACCGCGATCGCGATCAGCTCGATCGCGTGGCAAGTCGGGTCGATCGCCGGCCCCAGCGTCGGCGGCCTGTTATTCGCGATCAGCGCCAATATCGCTTATGCCGGCTGCATCGCGCTGCTGGTGATCGCGCTCATCTGCCTGATGCTGATCGGCAAGGTGCCGCAACCCCCGGCTCAAACCGATCACCGGCCGCTCGCGCGCATTGCCGAGGGATTCCACTATGTCCGCCGCAACCGGCTGGTGCTGGCGACGATCACGCTCGACCTGTTCGCCGTGCTGCTGGCCGGCGCGACCGCGCTGCTACCGGTGTTTGCGCGCGACATTCTGCATGTCGGCGCCGACGGGCTGGGCCTGCTTGCCGCGAGCATGGGCATCGGCGCGTCGGTGATGGCGGTGCTGTTCTCGGTCAAACCGATGAAGCGCGATGTTGGCGTGCGGATGCTGCTGGCGGTGATCGTGTTCGGCGCGGCGATCCTGTGCTTCGGCCTGTCGCGCTCTTACTGGCTCAGCGTCGCTGCGCTGGTGGTGGCAGGTGGTGCCGATATGGTGTCGGTCTATGTCCGCCAGTCGCTGATCCAGCTTCACACGCCCGATGCGATGCGCGGCCGCGTGTCGGCGGTGTCGCAGCTGACCATTTCTGCCTCGAACGAGCTTGGCGAGGCCGAAAGCGGCCTGCTTGCCTCGCTGCTGGGGCCGGTGGGTGCTGTCGTGTTCGGCGGCGTCGGCGCGATCATTATCACGATCCTCTGGGCGCGGCTGTTTCCCGAACTCAAGCTTGCCAAGACGTTCGACCCACCCAAGATAGAGACTATATCCGCCTGAACAGGAGAGCCGACGATGAAAGCGCAGACGATCCTCGAGACCATCGGCAACACGCCGCACATCCGCGTCGCCAAGCTGTTTCCCGAAGCCGAGGTGTGGATCAAGTCCGAGCGTGCCAACCCCGGCGGCTCGATCAAGGATCGCATCGCGCTTGCCATGGTCGAGGCGGCCGAGCGCGACGGCCAATTGAAGCCCGGCGGCACGATTATCGAGCCGACCAGCGGCAATACCGGCGTCGGCCTTGCCATGGTCGCGGCGGTCAAGGGCTATAAGCTCATTCTGGTGATGCCCGAAAGCATGTCGCTGGAACGGCGTCGCTTGATGCTCGCTTATGGCGCCACTTTCGATCTGACACCGCGCGAAAAGGGCATGAAAGGCGCGATTGAACGCGCGCTCCAGCTGATTGACGAGACGCCTGGTTCCTGGATGCCGCAGCAATTTGAAAACCCCGCCAATATCGACGTCCATGTCCGCACGACTGCGCAGGAAATCCTGAAGGATTTCAGCGACACGCCGATCGACGTCATCATCACCGGGGTGGGCACCGGCGGCCACATCACCGGCGTTGCCGAGACGTTGAAGAAGGAATGGCCCAATCTGAAAGTCTATGCGGTGGAGCCGGAAGCATCGCCGGTCATCTCAGGCGGGCAGCCGGGGCCGCACCCCATTCAGGGCATTGGCGCAGGCTTCATTCCCGCCAAT
>CANJKQ010000230.1 GCA_947474905.1 Pseudomonadota bacterium
AGGAATTGAACCAGTTGACGCTGGGGCAGATGGCCTATCTCGCCATATTGCCCAAGGGGCCAGCCAATTACGATCCGTTCCGCAACACTGCCAAGGCGCTGGCGCGGCGCAATTATGTGCTGACCGAGATGCTCAAGAACCGCTTCATCACCAAGGAGCAGTTCGATCAGGCCGAAGCCGAGCCGATCGGCGCAATCCAACGCCAGACGCCGAAATTTGAGAAAGTCGGCGGCTATTTTGTCGAGGAAATCCGCCGTCAGCTGAAGGAAAAATTCGGCGAGCAGCAGAAGGACGGGCCATATAGCCTTTATTCGGGCGGGCTGTGGGTGCGCTCCTCCTATGACCCCAAGCTGCAGGAATATGCGCAACAGGCGCTGCGCGACGGGTTGCTGCGCTATGATCGCGGGCGCGGGTGGGACGGGCCGCTCGACCATGTCGATATCAAGGGCGCGGTGGCGCCGAGCGACCTTGGCGAGCAGGCCGATGAAGGGCAGGGCAATCCCGGCCAGCGGCAATGGCTGCAGGCGTTGCTCAACGACAATATCGAACTCAACTACCAGGATTGGCGGGCCGCGATCGTGATCGCCAAGTCGGGCGAAGCCGCGACGATCGGCTTTGCCGATGGCCAGGTCAGCACCTTGCCCGCCTCGCTGGCGTCGATGCCGGTGCGCGACAAGGGCGGGCAGGCGTTCGACGCGATTCGGCCGGGCGACATTCTGGCCGTGGCGCCGCAGGGCGCGGCCTATGCGCTGCGCGCGCTGCCGCGGGTGGGCGGCGGCATGGTTGTCGAAGAGCCGATGACGGGCCGCGTGCTGGCGATGCAGGGCGGCTTCTATTCGCGTGCCGGCTCGTTCAACCGCGCGACCCAGGCGCAGCGCCAGCCGGGATCGACGATCAAGCCGATCGTCTATTCCGCCGCGCTCGAAAACGGCATGACCCCCGCCTCGATCATCGTCGACGGGCCGTTCTGCGTGTATCAGGGCGCGCGGCTGGGGCAGAAATGCTTCAAGAATTTCGGCGGCAGCCAGGGCTCCGGCCCGCACACCATGCGCTGGGGCATTGAACAGTCGCGCAACCTGATGACGGTGCGCGCGGCGGCGCAGACCGGCATGGACAAGGTGACCGACGTCATCGACCAGATGGGCGTGGGCAAATATCCGCCTTTCCTCTCGATCGCGCTGGGCGCGGGCGAGACGACGGTGCAGCGGATGGTCAATGCCTTTTCGATCATCGTCAATCAGGGGCGGGGCCACCCTTCCACGCTGGTCGATTTCGTGCAGGACCGGCACGGCAAAGTGATCTGGCCCGAAAATTGGCGGCCGTGTGACCGGTGCAACGCGCCCGACTGGAATGGTCGGCCGATGCCGCGCCCGGTGATCCGTGCCCGCCAGGTGATCGATCCGCTGACCGCCTATCAGATGGTCCACATCACCGAAGGCGTTGTCCAGCGCGGGACGGCGGTGGGCTTGCGCGACCTTGACCGGCCGTTGATGGGCAAGACCGGCACGACCAGCGGCCCAACCGATGTGTGGTTCATCGGCGGCACGCCGCAGATCATTGCCGGGCTCTATATCGGCTATGACGTGCCCAAGAATCTTGGCGGCTATGCTCAGGGTGGCACGCTGGCGGTGCCGATCTTCAAGCAGTTCGCGCAACAGGCCTATGCAGGCCTTGAAAAAGTGCCGTTCCGCGCGCCACAGGGCATTCGCATGATCCGCATCGATCGTGCCTCGGGCAAGCCCGTGTTCGGCACCTGGCCTGATGACAGCGATCCCAAGGCGGCGGTGATTTGGGAAGCGTTCAAGCCCGAAAGCGGTGACCCCCGCCGCGCGGTCGCGCACAGCGAAACCGCCGACAAGCCCCGCGACATTCAGCAACGCAACCAGGACCGGGGCGACAGCGATTTCTTGCAAAGGCAGGGCGGAATCTATTAGCGCAACACCCTATATCGTCATCCCAGCGCAAGCTGGGATCGTTGGCGGGTGAAGGACACCAACTAAGCGGTCCCAGCTTTCGCTGGGACGACGGGTGTGAGACGCCCGGTTTCGACGGATTGATTTGGAAGGCAAATTACATGCGCGCCGAAGCGCAGGCTTATATCGACAGTATCAATGACTCGCTCGCGCTGGTGCGTCGATTCCTCGATTGGGATCGCGCGTTGCGGCGGCTGGATGAATTGAACGCGCGTGTCGAAGACCCGACCTTGTGGAACGACGCCAAGGCTGCACAGGACGTGATGCGCGAGCGTCGCCGCCTTGACGAGGCGATCAGCGCCACGCGCGCGATTGAGACCGAGCTGAACGATACGGCCGAACTCATCGAACTGGCGGACGCCGAGGGGGATGAGGCGCTGGCCGAGGAAGGCGTGGCGGGACTTGCCGCGCTTGCCGAACGCGCCAATCGCGACAAGGTGAAGGCGCTGCTCGCCGGCGAGGCCGACGGCAATGACAGCTATGTCGAGATCAACGCCGGCGCGGGCGGCACCGAGAGCCAGGACTGGGCGGAAATGCTCCAGCGCATGTACACCCGCTGGGCCGAGCGCCATGGCTATAAGGTGGAGCTGATCGATTATCATGCGGGCGAACAGGCCGGCATCAAATCGGCGACGCTGCTGCTGAAGGGCGAAAACGCCTATGGCTATGCCAAGACCGAAAGCGGCGTGCATCGCCTGGTCCGCATCAGCCCCTATGACAGTTCGGCGCGGCGCCACACCAGCTTTTCCAGCGTCTGGGTCTATCCGGTAATCGACGATTCGATCGAGGTTGAGATCAACGACAGCGATTTGCGCATCGACACCTATCGCTCGTCGGGCGCGGGCGGGCAGCATATCAATACGACCGATTCGGCCGTCCGTATCACCCATTTGCCGACCGGGATCGTCGTTGCCTGCCAGAACCAGCGCAGCCAGCACAAGAACCGCGCCGAAGCCTATAATCAGCTGCGCGCGCGCCTCTATGAGCATGAACTGCGCAAGCGCGAGGAAGAGGCAAATGCGGTCAACGCCACCAAGACCGATATCGGCTGGGGCCACCAGATCCGCTCTTATGTCCTCCAGCCCTATCAGTTGGTGAAGGACTTGCGCACCGGCGTCACGTCGACCGCCCCGGGCGATGTGCTTGACGGCGATCTGGACGATTTCATGGCGGCGGCGCTGGCGCAGCGCGTGACGGGCGAGACCGTCGCGGTTGAGGATGTCGATTAAGATGCGCAAAGCCCCGGCCTTGCTGGCGATCGCGCTGCTTGCGGGCTGCGATGCGGGGCCGGGGGTGGTGGCACCCCAGCATGACGATGCCGGGCCATTTCCGGCGCCCGATCGCCCGGTCGCGCACATCGTCTCGCCGCGCTGGTCGACCGAGGAAGCGCGCGACCGGTTGAACGAAGCCGCCGAGGTGATGAACAAGGCCGGGATCAAGCCGGGCATGACCGTGGCCGATATCGGCGCGGGTGAGGGCTATTACACTATTCGCCTCGCCGCGCGCGTCGGCAAGGATGGCCGCGTGCTTGCCGAAGATATCGTGCCCGATGTGCGCGATGCGCTGGCCGCGCGTGTCGCGCATGACCGGCTCGACAATGTCAGCGTGCGGCTGGGCGAGCCTGCGGACCCCAAGCTGCCCGATGCGAGCTTCGATCGCGTGCTGATGGTGCATATGTATCATGAGATTGCGCAGCCTTATGAATTTCTGTGGCGCGTGCGGCCCGCGCTCAAGCCCGGTGGCGAGGTGGTGGTGGTCGACGCCAATCGGCCCACCGA
>CANJKQ010000231.1 GCA_947474905.1 Pseudomonadota bacterium
CGGCATGCTGGCCGCCATTGATGATGTTCATCATCGGCACCGGCAGCACATGCGCGGCAACCCCGCCGACATAGCGATAAAGCGGCAGTCCCCGCGCATCCGCCGCCGCCTTCGCGACCGCCAGGCTGACACCCAAAATCGCATTGGCACCCAGCCGCCCCTTATTGGGGGTGCCGTCAATATCGATCATCGCCTGGTCGATATCGGCCTGATCCTCGGCATCCATGCCGAGCACCGTCGCCGAAATCTCACCATTCACCGCATCGACCGCGCCTTGTACGCCCTTGCCGAGCCAGCGCGCGGCATCGCCATCGCGCCGCTCTACCGCTTCATGGGCGCCCGTCGACGCCCCTGACGGCACCGCCGCGCGGCCAAAACTGCCATCTTCCAACAGCACATCGACCTCCACCGTGGGGTTGCCCCGGCTGTCGATGATCTGACGGCCATGGATGTCGATGATTGCGGTCATGAAATGTTGCTCCTAGATTTGGATGCGGTGCTGATGCTCGGTCGTGGCGCCCCTTATCCGCTCCGGTCCGTTGGAGCAATTCAGGGTAATGGGGGGAACCCGCCCGCGACGGCAGCCGTTGATGCGCGACTGGACGAAAAGAGGATCATCATGGCCGACGAGAATGACATCCTTGGCGCAGGCAGCTCGTCTGGCGCGAGCGGCACCACCGAAAATCTGAAGAACACCGCCAGCCGACTGGGCAAGCAAGCCGCAGAAAGCGCGCGCGGCTATGCCGAGGAAGGCAAGACCCGGGCGAACGGCGCGCTGGACGAGGTATCGCGCATGATGGGCGATGCCGCCAGCACGGTCGACGAAAAGCTCGGCCCGGAATATGGCAAATACGCCCGCACCGCGGCCGACACCATTTCGGGCTGGTCCGAGCATCTGCGGAGCAAAGAGCTCGATGACTTTGTTACCGATGCCCGTGAGCTCGTCCGCAAAAGTCCGGCGGTCGCGATCGGCGTCGCGGCGGCATTGGGCTTCGTCGTGGCGCGCCTTATCCGATCGGGCGGGAACGACCGGGCCTGATCGGCAAGCCGCAACTGGGGGGCGCGTGTGCAGGACGAGTATCAGCCGGACCAGCGGCCCCCGATCGACACCGAAAGGCCGATCGGCAGCGATGGCGCCCCCGTCGCTGAGGACAGCTTCGTCACGCTGTTCACCCGGCTGGTCGACGATGCGGAGGACTTCGTCCGCGCCGAGGTGCAGCTCTATCGTGCCGAGGCCTTTGCGCGCCTACGCGAAGGGCGCACCGCGATCATCCTGCTGGCGGTCGCCTTTTTCCTGGCCCAATCGGCAGTCGTCGCCTTGCTGGTGGGATTGCTCGCCACGCTGAGGCGGCCCTTGGGGCCGGCAGGGGCGACTGCCGTGGTCGTCGCCGGCGCGCTGGCCATTGCCGGCGCGCTCGTCTGGGGCGGAATCGGGCTGCTCAAGAAAGCGACCAAGGTGAAGGATCGTCGCGATGGCCGCTGACGAAGATATTGATGCTGCCACCGCCAAATCACGCGCTGCTCGCCAGCGGTTGACCGCGACTTTGGTCGACATCCAGCAACGCCTGCGCCCCGGCGTGCTCCTGCGCGAAGCGGTGGAGGAGATGCGCGACACTGGCGTTGACCTCATCAAGTCGGGCCTGGTGAAAGTCCGCGACAATCCCGGCTCCGTCATCGGCATTGGCGCGATGGTCGCCGCCTATATCTCGCGCGGCTGGCTGATGGCGCAGGTGCGTAGCGACGGCGCGGCCGACACTGCCGCATCTGCCGCCGAGGCGAGTTCACGCGCCGACACCGAGCTTTCCGCCCCATCCAAGCCAAAGGCCAAAGCCAAGGCCGCCAAGCCTGCCAAAAGGAAATCCGAATGACCGAGGAAACGCGTTCAGAACTCCCCGCCGGGGCGTTGCCCGCCGCAACCAGCGGCAATGCCGTCACCCGCGCGGCCCGCTCCACCCTTGATTCGGCGCGCTCCACGGCGCTCGACGTCGCCGAGAAAACGGCGCAGGCGATCGACGGCAATCCGGTGGCCGTCATCGTCGGCGGTCTGACCGTTGGCCTGATCGCAGGCGCGCTGCTCCCCCGCAGCAAGACCGAGGAAAATGCGCTGCGCCCGCTGGGCAGCAAGCTTCGGGAAGGCGCCGAGATGGCGGTGAAGGCCGCGCGCGACGCCGGCATCGCCGAATTGGCCGCAGCGGGCATCAGCCGCGACGCGTTTCGCGATCAGCTCAATCGGCTGATCGACTCCTTGGGCCAGGCCGCAAGCCGGGCGGGAGAAGCCGCCAAATCCGCCACGACCAAGGCGGCGGCCGACGCCAAGCCAGCGGTCGACCAGGCCATCGACACCGCCAAGGACAGCGTCAGCGATCTTACCGCGAAATAAGCGCTTTGCGGCGGGTTCCAGCGCGCTAAAGGAGGGGCGAACACCCTCTCGCGCCAGGAGCCCAACCGGTGAGCAAGCTGCATCTCGTTTTCGGCGGCCGCGTCAGCGACCCGCAGACGCTGGATTTTGACGATCTCAGCACGATCGAAGTCGTCGGCATCTTCCCGGATTACAGGACCGCCGAAAAAGCCTGGCGCGCCGCGGCCCAGCGCACGGTGGACGATGCCGAGATGAAATATGTCGTCGTGCACCTGCACCGGCTGCTCGAGCCGGACGTGATCGGCGACGTCAGCTGATCAGGCGTTGCGATACCGCCAGGCGAGCAGCGGCCGCGCCAGCGCGATGCCGGCAGCCAGTCCGCCCAATGGATTGATGATCGAAACCGAAAATTCGAGCCCGCCTGACACCATCATAAAGCTCAGTTGCACAAGCACCCACACCAGGGCGAGCGCGCCGATCTGCTGCACCCGCGAATAATGCCGCGCCACCGGAACGGCCTCTGGCACGCCATAAAGCATGAAATAGGCGCCGATCACCGCGAAGACGGCAGCGTCGGCGCCCAATGTCGGGATATAAGACCAGGGGGACAGCAGCGTTCGCGCAATCGCGCCCAGATAGGCACCTGCCACGACCAGCACGATCAGGCCGCCTGCCCCCAGCGACCGCTCGACATATCGCCCCGCAATCAACAGAAAGATCAGGTTGAACAGCGTGTTGACGATGTTGCTGACCAGCAACTGAGCGAACAGCGGGGAAACCCACATCACCGGGTCGCGCCAATCGCCTTCCAGAAAAGACGCGGGGGCAAAAAGAAACGGGATCCCCACCCTGGCAAGCGAAAGCGCAAATGTCGTGATCGCCGCGAAAAGCGCAAAAGCGACCAGCGCGTCGGTCGTACGCCCCCGAGGGAGAGTGATCCCGCTCAGATGAATTCCACCTTCGAAACGAGGTAGTAACGGTCGCCTGCGGGCACCGACACCTCGACCTCGTCATCGACCTTCCGCCCGATCAGCGCGCGGCCAATGGGCGAATTGTACGAGATGCGGCCGAAATTGGCGTCAGCCTCAGCCTGGCCGACAATCTGGTAGCGCACCGGCTTGTCGTCCTCGTCGAGCAACGTCACGGTCGCGCCGAACACCACCTTGTCGCCCGACAGGCTCGTCGGGTCGATGATCTGGGCGCGGCTCAATTTGTCTTCCAGATCGGCGATCGACGCCTCAATCTGGCCCTGGCGTTCCTTGGCGGCGTGATATTCGGCGTTTTCGGACAAGTCGCCATGGGCGCGCGCTTCCTCGATCGCGTCGACGATCAGGGGGCGCTCTTCCTTCAGCCGACGCAGTTCCGCCGCC